>NZ_BMOM01000013.1 GCF_014647075.1 Deinococcus aerophilus
CGACCGGCTCCGGGCTGGGGCTGGGAATCTCGGACGTGACCACGATGGGCGCCAAGCCGTACAGCGTCAGCGCGCGGCCATCGGCCTTGAGGAAATCGGCGCTGTAGGCAGTGCTGCCGGGCGTCTGAATCATGTCTGCCTCTGATAGCTGTGGGGAGCAAGGCCGTCCAGGGAGGCATCGGTCAGATTGAAAGTTCCCCGGCGGAAGTGGGTGACTGCGCCGCCGAGGCTGTGGGTGAGGGTGGTGGGGCGGTCGGGCGCGCTGAGGGTCAGGCAGTCGCGCAACAGGCCCAGGCCCTCGGCGTCCAGCAGGGCGATGGGATCACTGCTCGCCCGCAGGCCCCCCACCACATCCAGCATGCCGGCGACGGCGTGGCGTTCGTTGCTGTTCAGCAAGCTGAGTTCGCGGCGGCAGATCGCCACGTCCGGGTCCGGCTGGTACCACGTGTGCTGGTACCAGCGCGACAGGGCAGTGTGCAGGGCATTGCGGGCGCTGGGGCCGGTGGCGTCGCCCAGCCATACCCGGCGCGAGTCCTCGTCCCACAGCGGGGCCACGTCTGGCCCGGTTCGCATGGCATCCACCACGCCGATGCTGGCCGCAAGCGGTGCGCCGCAGCCCAGCAAAAAGGCGTCGTCTCCGGCTCCGTCGCGCAGGGCCTGCAGGCCCATGCGGTACGCCGCCGCCCGGCCCACCGAAGGATCGTGCCGTACCCCCGGCAGCGCCGCGCCGTACAGAAAGTCCAGCTTCAGGTACGGGTAGCCCCAACCGCGCGCCGTGGCTGCGAGCGTGCGCAGCCAGTCCAGCACCTCGGGGCGGGTGGTGTCCAGCGCGTAGTAAGCCCCGCCCCAGTTGTGGCCCACGGTGAGCGGCTGGCCGTCCGCGCCACGCAGCATCCAGTCGCGGTGCTCGCGGAACAGTTCAGAGGTCGGCGAGGCCAGAAAGGGGGCCAGCCACAGTCCGGCCGTGAATCCCAGGTCCCCCAGCTGGGTCGGGAGGTCGCGGGCATGTCCTCCAAAATGGCTGCTCGGTGTGAACCAGTCGCCCAGATCGCTCTGAAAGCCGTCATCCAGCTGAAAGACATCGAAGGGAAGACCGTGCTCCCGGGCCAGCCGGGCGTTGTCCAGCATGGCGGTCAGCGTCACGTCACGGTAATAGCTGTACCAGCTGCACCACACCCGCTGCGGCGCGGGCGTGCGGGCGTGCATGTTCGCCCCCAGCTGCGCGCTCAGCGTTTCCAGGATCGTGATCACGTCGTCTGTGGGTTCCCACGCCACGGCGGTGGCTGGCCCCTCCTGACTGCAGGTCACGCGCACCCGGTCGCCCTCGGCGCGGGCCTCCCAGTGGGTAAAGGTGTGGGTGGCGTCCTGTGCCGCGCCCACCCAGCCGCCCCCATCGGGGCGAACCAGCGCCAGCACGGTATGGCTGCGCCACACGCCCGCCTCGCCGCTGGGCAGGAAGGCCGGGTCGTGGCCCTGTTCGTGCCGCCAGCGCATCAAGGGCACGGACTGCACGTCGGTCAGCGGGCGCAGCTCGGCCTCGCTCCACGACTGGTAGCCGCTGACGAGGACCCGGACCTGTGCCGGATCGGTGGCCAGGGTCCACTCAGGCATGGGCGCTCTCCAGCACGGCGTCCTCCAGCACAGTGAAGCTGACCGGCTCCAGCATTTGCCCGTTCCACTCCACCCGTTCCGGGTTCCAGTTCTGCAGCAGGGTCCGCCCCGCCCGGCGGCTGAGGCGCACGCCCCCGGGCAACGGGGTGGTGGCCACGTCCGCCTCTGCCAGCACCCCGGCCAGCACCGTACCGATCAGTTCGCTGCTGTGCGCGCCGATCACGGTCACGTTGCCGTGGCGGATCACGGCGCTCTGGCCGTCCAGCGGGCCGCCGGAGTAGGTGTACAGCGTTTCGGCTCCCTTCACGCGGTAGCTCTCGGCCCAGGCGTGGGCCTCGAAGGTCCCGCCGTCGCCGGTCACGTGCTGGGAGAGGGTGGGGCGCAGCGAATCGTACTGAAGCAGCCTCGCGCCCACCAGCTCCGACAGCGGGCCGAACTGCCCGTCGGCCCAGGTTTCTCCGCCGGGCGTGCGGAAGGCGGTGCGTGGGCCGCAGACCAGCCGCGCACCGCCTTTGACTGCCGCGGTCCAGTGCGCCGCCCGCTGCTGCGGGACGAGCGTGATGGCGGGAGCGACGATCACGGCGTAGCCGCTCAGGTCCGCGTCGGCATGAATCACGTCCACGTCCACCCCCAGCGCCCGCAGCGCCGAGTAGTAGGCCAGGGTCTGCGTCCAGTAGCTCAGGGACGCGCTGTGCTTTTGCTCGTCGTACAGCCACAGGCTGTCGTAGTCGTGCAGCACAGCGACTTTTGCTGGCACCCCGCCCACCGGAAACTGCGTGGTGTCCAGCCCGGCCACCTCGGCAAAACCCCGGTCCGGCGTTTCATCGTGTCTGAGCAGGCCGGAGTGCATGACTTCCTGCGCCATGGTGGCCGCCCGCCAGCGGAAGTAGCTCACCACGTCCGCACCGTGCGCCCAGGCCTGCGCCGTCCAGAGTTGCACCGCGCCGTCGGCGGGCAGCGGGTTAAAGGGCGCCCAGTTGACCTGTCCGCACTGCTGCTCCATCACCCAGGGACCGTTCGGGGTGCCCTGGCCGTCGCGTCCCAGCGCATTCTTTCTACCCAGCAGGCCCCGGTACAGGTCATGGTTGAAGGCGATCAGGTCTGGGTGTCCCGTGCGGGCAAAGTGGGTCTTGACGTCCTCACCGCTGCCGGGCGGAGCGAAGAACTCCAGCATGCCCAGTGGGTAGTTGTCCCAGGTCACGAAGTCCAGTCCCCGCGCCACATCGTAGTGGTCAAAACCCATCTCGAAGATCATGAAATTGTGCGTGACGAAGCGCCCCGGCGACAGCTCGCGCAGAATCGCCACCTGTTCGGCCTGAAACCCGGCGATCATGTCCGAGGCGAAGCGGTAGAAGTCCAGCACATGCGACGGGTTCGGCTCGGCCACCGTCAGGTTCGGCGGCTTGATCTGCTCCCAGGCCGTGTATTCCATGCTCCAGAAGACATTGCCCCAGGCCGCGTTCAGGGCGTCCAGCGTGCCGTACCTGCGTTCCAGCCAGCCGGGAAAGGCGGCTGCGCTCGCGCCTCCGTAGCTGCGGGAGGTGTTGTGGCAGCCGAACTCGTTGTCGGTCTGCCAGCCGGCCACCGCCGGATGCCCGCCGTAGCGTTCGGCCATCGCCCGCGTGATGCGCCGGGAATGCTCGCGGTACACCGGACTGGCAAAGTCGTAGTGCCGCCGCGCGCCGAATTCACGCACGCGGCCCTGGGCGTCTACGGGCAGGATTTCGGGGTGGGCGCGTATGAGCCATGCGGGCGGCGTGGCGGTGGGCGTACACAGCACGACGCGCATACCGGCGGCGTGGTAGGCGTCGATGGCGGTGTCCAGCCAGCTCCAGTCGTACTCGCCGGGACGCGGTTCCATGCGGCTCCAGGCAAACTCGGCGATGCGGACGAAGGTCAGCCCCAGCTCCTTTTGCTGCTGCGCGTAAGCGGCCCAGCGGTCCTGGGGCACGTGCTCCGGGTAGTCGCAGGAGCCGAGAAGGAGATGGGGGGCAGGGGTAGAGGTGGATTGGGTCATGGCAGGTCCTGGGGAAGGGAAAGAGGGCTGAGGATCTGAAGGTCTGCCGGCCGGGTGCCGGGCATTGTCGGCGCACGGAATCGCTGTACCGGGGCGGACACCAAAGGCCGCTGGACGGGGCCAAACATCACGGGTGGGCAGGGCAGGTGGGCACGAACTTTCACCCGAACAGAGGCGGAGGGCTGGGCCGGAAGCCCCGGCCCCCACCATCAATCCTTGACGGCCCCGCCCGCGATGCCGGCCACAAAATGCCGCTGCAGCGACAGGAACAGCACCAGAAAGGGAATGGTAGCAATCGCCGTTCCCACCATGATGCCGCCCCACGACACGCGGGTCAGGCCCACCAGGGTGCCCAGCGCCACCGGCATGGTGTAGCTGTCCTTCTGGGTCAGCACGATCAGCGGCCACAAGTAATCGTTCCAGGAAGCCAGGAACAGCAGAATCGCCAGCGCCGCCAGCGCCGGACGCACGATGGGCAGCGCGATCTGCCAGAAGATGCGGCCCTCCGAGGCGCCGTCGATGCGCGCGGCATTCAGCAGATCGCTGGGAACGGTCTGGAAGGCCTGACGCATGTAGAAAATGCCGATGGTGTTCGCCAGCGTGGGCAGGATGACCGCCCAGTAGGTGTTCGAGAGCTTCAGATCGCGCGCCACCAGAATGAACTGCGGAATGATGGTCACGAAGGTGGGAATGGTCAGTGTCGCCAGGATCAGGCCGAACAGCCAGTTCTTGCCGGGAAAATCAAACTTGGCGAAGGCGTAGCCGCCCATGCTGGTGAGCAGCATGCTGAAGACCGTGTACAGCGAAGCGATCATGGTGCTGTTGAACAGCGTCCGCAAGAAGTTGGTGTCGGCCTGCAGTCCCCGGAAGTTTTCCATGAATGCACCGCCGAACCACAGCGGCGGATTGGGGCTGAAGATGGCCGTTTCCGGGTGGGTGCTGAACACGGCCATGATCCACAGCGGGGCCAGAAAGATCAGCGCCAGCGGCAGCAGGGCCAGATGCAGCCAGAGGGCGCCCGTGCGTTTGCGGGGCGTGACGCCCGGCGAAACCGGGACGGCCACCTGCGGTCTGGCGGTCATCTTTCCCTCCCGAACAGGCGAAGCTGGATCAGGCTGAACACGGCGGCGATGGCGGCCACGGTGTAGGCGATGGCGCTGGCGTAGCCGAAGTTAAACGAGCGGAACCCCTGCTGGTACAGGTAGGTGCCCAGCGTCATGGTGGCGTTGCCGGGGCCGCTGTTGGTGATCAGGGCGGGTTCGGTGAACAGTTGCAGCGTGCCGATCACGCTCAGGACCATGCAGAACAGCAGGGTGGGGCGCAGCAGCGGCAGCGTGATCTTCCAGAACTGCTGCGCGGGTGTGGCTCCGTCGATGCTGGCCGCCTCGTACACGTCCTCGCTGATGCCCTGCAGGCCGGCCAGCAGAATGATGGCGTTGTAGCCGGTCCAGCGCCAGGTCATGGCCATGATGATCACCGACATGGCCGGCCCGGACTGGTTGAGCCAGTCCACGGCGGGCAGGCCAATTCCGGTCAGGGCACGGTTGACCACGCCGAAATCGGTGTTGAACAGCAGCCGGAACACTGCCGAGTACGCCACCGTCCCCACCACCAGCGGCGCAAAGAAGGCGAAACGGAACCATCCGGCGGCCTTCAGAAGTTTGCTGTTCAGGGCCACGGCCAGCACGGTGGCCAGCGACAGCATCAGCGGCACCTGGACCACCAGAATCACCATGGTATTGCGCAGGGCCGTGCGGAAGAACTCGTCCTCGATCAGCCGGGACCAGTTGGACAGGGCGTAGGGTGCGTCTGCCCCCAGCCGCGAGTCCTTGAAGCTCATCAGAAACGAGCTGACGATGGGCCACGCCCAGAAGGTGGCAAAGATCAGCAGGTACGGCAGGATAAACAGGTACGGCGCCTTGGGCGTGCGCGCCCAGCGTCCTGCGCGCCGGGGTGGGGGAGACAGCGGCTGTGAAGTGGTCATGACTACCTCGGCAGTACACGGACAAGAGGCGAAGGGAAGGAGGACAGCACAAACAGAAGCGGGCGAGGGAAGCGGGCGTCCGTGTGCTCGCCATTCCCTCGCCCCTGTCCTCACGCCGCGTTCAGGCCCGGCGCGTCACTCAGACGGCGTGGCAGAAGACGTGGGGGTCCAGGCACTCGCCTCTGCCCTGGCCTTACTTGGCGACAGGCAGGCCCGTGGCGCTGCTGATCTTCTTGGCCGCGTCGTCCAGGGCTTCCTTGGCGGTCTTGTAGCGGCCCTTGATGTAGTCGGCCTGCACCACGATCATGATCTGACGGGCGTCCTGGAAGTACTGCGTGCCGCGTGCCTGGGGAACGTCACCCAGGGTGCCCAGAATGGTCTGCCACACGGGCTGGTTGCCCCAGTACGGCTGCGCGGTCTTCACGTAGGGGTCCTTGGTGGCGCTCAGCAGGCTGGGAACCAGACCCTGGGACTTGAGCATGGTGACCTGACCGCCAGCGGTGGCCAGGGCATGTTCCAGGAAGGCGTAGGCCGCGGCCTGGTTCTTGCTGGAGCTGGGAATCGCCAGGGCGCTGCCGCCCAGGTTGCTGGCGCGCACGCCCCCGGCCTTGGAGGCGGGCATCAGGTACACGCCCCACTTGCCCTTCTGGTCCGGGGCGTTGGTGCGGATGGTGCCCTCGTACCACGCGCCGAACATGGCGCTGGCGGTCTTGCCCGCCTTGATGTTGGTGATCTGGCCGCCCCAGTCGCCGGTGGTGACCACCTGCGCGTCGTACAGCTTCTTGATGGTGTTCAGCGCCGTCACGCATCCGGGCTGGTTAACCGTCACGGCCTTGGCCGCGTTGTCGAAGTAGAAGCAGCCGTTCTGGTTGGCGAGCATCCGGAACCACTCGTCGTCCTGGCCGTTGGCGATGGTTGCCAGCTTCACGTTGTTGCCGAACTTGGCATTGACCTTCTTGCCCGCCGCGATGAAGTCATCCCAGGTCTTGATGCTGTCCGGGTTGACGCCGGCCTGCTGGTACAGGTCCCGGCGGTAGAACATCACCACGGGGCCGGAATCCCACGGCATGGCGTAGCGTTTGTTGCCCGCCATCAGCTCGGTCCACTTGAAGGCCGGGAAATCCTTGACCAGCTTGTCGGCGCCCTTGGTGTTCAGGTCAACAAAGCAGTTCGGGAAACGCGCCCAGAACACCTCGGCCTCGTTGTTCTCGATGGAGTAAACGTCGGGCATGTCTTGGCCCCCGGCGGCGCAGCCGGCCAGCCCGCGGTCATACACGTTCTGGTTGCCCAGATCCTCCACCTTCACCTTCACGTTGGGGTACTTCTTGTTGAAGCTGGGAATGGTGCTCTCCAGGGCCTTGGCGGCCGCGTCCCACGACCAGACGGTGATGGTGCCGGACAGGTCCTGGGCGGCGGCGGAACCGGCGAGCAGCAGGGCAGACAGGGACAGTACGAGTTTCTTCATAAAACCTCCGGTTGGGGAAAGGACAGTGGGCGGGGGATAAGGAGCGGACTAAACGAGTTCGATGCTGGGAATGACGCCGCGCAACTCGGCGGGCGGCGCCCCCGGCTGTCGGTCGGTGATCAGGATGGTCACGGCCTCGGCGGGGGCCACCTGTGCGCGGCTGACCTGTCCGAGCTTGCTGTGGTCGGCGACCACCACCACCGCGCGCGCCTGCTCGACCATCAGCCGCTTGATCTCGGCTTCCTCGTGGTTGGCATTGGTCACGCCTGCGGCGGCGCTCAGGCCGTTGCAGCCCAGGAACAGCCGGTCGGCGTGAACATGACGCAGCACGCCCAACGCGTAGGGACTGACCAGCGAGTGTTGCAGCGGCCTCAGGGTGCCGCCCGTCACGATGACCCGCAGGTTGGGCAGACGCTCCAGTTCCAGCGCGATGTTCAGGCCGTTGGTGATTACCGTTACGTCGCGCAGGGTGGGGGAGAGGGCGCGGGTCACCTCGGTGGTGGTGCTGCCCACGTCCAGAAAAACCGTCTCGCCGTCGCGCACGAGTGCCGCCGCCGCGCGCCCGATGCGCCGCTTGGCCGCTGCGTGCTTGCGGCGGGTTTCCTCCAGCGGGGATTCGCGGATCACGTCCAGGGGGAGCCGCGCGCCGCCGCGCGTGCGCCGCAGCTGTCCAGCATGTGCCAGGGCGTTCAGGTCGCTGCGAACTGTAACTTCCGAAACCCCCAGGAGTTTTGAAAGTTCTGTTGCGGAGACCTCGCCGTTTTGCTGAACCAGAGATAGGATTTCTCCTCTGCGGGCCTGAATCAAGCTCGCCTCCTTTGTGCCTAAGTTTCGTTACTTTCGAAGTCTAAAGGAAAGGTGGGGTCGCCGTCAATGCTGACCGGTGCTCAGTCGGCGCGCCGGGCGGGAAGACAAAAAAAAGCCCCGTGAGGGGCCAGGAGATAAGGGGCCACGCAGGGCCAGACGAGTTGGGGTAAGGGCAGACGGGTCAGCGCACGTCGACGAGTTCCACATCGAAGATCAGGGTCGCGCCGCCGGGAATCACACCGGGCACGCCCGCCTCGCCGTAGCCCAGTGCGGCGGGAATGGTCAGTTTGGCCTTGTCGCCCACCCGCAGCTGCGCGATGCCCTGATCCCAGCCGGGAATCACGTAGCCCACCCCCAGCGGAAACTCGATGGGCTCTCCCCGGTCGCGGCTGGAATCGAACTTCTGGCCGTTTTCCAGCATGCCGGTGTAATGCACGCGGACCATTTTCCCGGTCTGTGCCGGAGTTCCCGTGCCCTCTTCATATTTCTCGATCTTCAAGCCTTCGGCGCTCATAGAGGGCAGGGTAAACGCCGCAGCGCCTTTTTCCCCCACTGTCTGAAGTGAACATAAAGATTCTGGCGTACCGGAGCGCCCCTTCCCCCTTGAAAAACAGCGTGTGCCGCTTCACGTTCTGAACCTTGCCCGCGCGGGTGCGTCGCTTCTCAGCCGCGCTTTGCTAGCCTGCCAGGCGGTGAGTACTTCTCCGCCCCCTTCCCGCCCGGCCACAGCGCTGCGGCGGGCCTGGCGTACCTGGATTCTGGGGGCGCTGCTGCCGGTGTATCTGCTGACCACCCTGGGGGGAACGCTGGCCCGGGTGGACGGCGACTCCATGAACGAGACGCTGCGCAGCGGCGACGTGCTGCTGCTGCTGAAGTATCCGCGCTGGCTGCGGGCCGCCGGCCTGCCCACGCCGTATCCGCGCCGGGGTGATCTGCTGATCTTCAAGGCCCCGCCGGACAGTCCCTACAGTTACGAGACCCTGTGGGGAGTGCGCCACCGTCCCTACAACGTCAAGCGGGCGGTGGCCCTGGCCGGAGACAGCGTGGCCGTGCAGGACGGCCGGGTGGTGGTCAATGGAGTGCCCCTGCGTGAACCCTATGCCAGCGAGGGCTTTGTGGCCGATCAACCTGCGCTGACGGTGCCGCCGGGCAAGGTCTGGGTCATCGGGGACAACCGCCGCCTGGGGGCCAGCCTGGACAGCCGGGCGTACGGCCTGGTGGCCCTGAGCGACACCGCCGGTCCGGCCAACCTGCGGCTGTGGCCCCGGCCCGGGTGGGTGGGTGGGCTGGGCTGGGGCGATCCCGAGGTTCGGCGGAAAGGGCCAGACGGCGGCGCGGGGGAAGCAGGCTCTCACACTCGGTTGCTAACGTTCGGCGTATGAACTCCTCCGCCTTTCTTGTCGCCGCGCTGACTGCGGGCATGGCCGTGAGCGTGGGTACGGCCGGCGCACAAAAACTGGTGGCTTTCAGCGACCCCAAACTGCCCTTTCAGGTCAGCCTGCCCGCCGGATGGCTGGGCGCGGACTTCGGGGACGGGGCCTCGGGCGTCAGCCTGGTGTCGGCCAAGGCTCCGCCCGCCACGCTGATGCGGCTGCTGTTCACGCCCAAGAACGGCGCGGCGATCAACCTGACCACCGAGTTCGGCAAGTTCGAGTCGGGGGTCAAGGCCTCCGGGGCCAGCCTCAAACAGACGGCGAGCCGGCAGGTGCGTTACGGAGGAGTGGGCGGCACCGAGCGCGAATACACGGTCTCGCACCCGCAGGGTCAGCTGCGCATGCGCGTGTGGTTCGGCAACGGAGCCAAGAACCTGTATTCGTTTCAGCTGACCGACTCGCCCGCCCGGTATGCGGCGGCCACGGCGCTGTTCAGCAAGGTCCTTGCCACGCTGCGTTTTCCGTAATCTGGCCCGGGTGGCCCCGGCAGTGTACGGTGGAGCATGCGACCTCTGCTGGCCCTGGCCCTGACCGCCAACTTTGCCGCCGCGCTGGCGAACGAGCGGATTCCGGTGGATCATGTCCGCTTCTCGGGCGACTCCTCACGGGTGATGGTGCTGACCTCGGGACTCCGGGACGGTTCCGGCCTCGGCACCGCGCAGCTCAGGGTCTTCAGCACGTCCTCGGGAGTGGCGCTGTACACCCGGGACCGCACGGCCGACGCCGCGCCCAACACCCTGCGCTGGAATCTGCTCACCCAGCCGCCTGCACCGACCAAGCTTGCGGCCTTCGGCCTGTTGCCCGGAGTGGTCTCCAGCGCAAAGTACAACCGTGTCTATCCGCAGCCCTACCCGCAGTGGAGTGACGGCCTGGGTGCGGGACAGACGGGCGTGATTCCGGTGAATCTGTGGTCGGGGCCGGTGCCGATCACGCTCCGGGTGTACGCCCTGCCGTCCTCCTGCCCGTACCCCGACATGCTGCAGTCGGGTGACATTCCCGCCGGCTTCAGCCTGACAGTGAACAGTCAGACCATTCACCTGGACACGGCCCTGCCCCCTGAGCGCCGCTGCGCTGCCCGTTACGCGCTGGAGCGTGTGGACGTGCGCGGCAACCGCGTCCTTATGACCGTGCGCTCCTATGGCCCGGGATTCGAGGGGCCCGATGCCACGGCGGTCTTCGTGGCGGCGACGCTGCACTGACCGGCATTGTTTCCGGAAACTCGGGATCTCATTCCCGGGCGGAATCCAGATGTGCGGCAACGTTTTGCATCAAAGTCCGCATGGCGTCCAGCTCCTGCGTATTGATGGCGTGGCCCAGGCCGGGAAACACGCGGGCCTCCACCGCCGCGCCGCGCGCACGCAGGTGGTCGGCGCTGGCCTCGAAGCGCTGCAGCGGAATGTGGGCGTCGTCGGGGGCCACCCCCATGTAGACCGGCAGGCCGCCCAGGTCGCCCGTGTGGTCCAGCGTGATCAGGGCGCCGCTCAGGGCCACCACGCCGCCCAGCTTCCGGTCCCTGCCCGCGTATTCCAGCGCCAGGCACGCGCCCTGGCTGAACCCGGCCAGCACCACGTTCTGTGGGGGGATTCCCTGGGCCTGCAGTTCCTCCAGCACCGCGTCAATGGTGGCCAGGGCGGTGTCCAGCTCGGGCTGGTTCTGCTCCAGCGGAGCCAGGAAGGACTGCGGATACCAGCTGTTGCCAGGCGCCTGCGGGGCCAGATAGGCAAAGGCACTGAGATTGAGCTGTCCTTCCAGCCCCAGAATGTCCTGGGCCGTGCCTCCCCGTCCGTGCAGCAGGACAGTGGCCACACGGGCCTGTTGTGGGGGGCGTCCGGCGGTCAGAACCTGGATGTCAGAGGAGGCCGCTGTCTGCGCGGTGGCCTGGGGGCCGGTTCCCAGGTCGCGCGTGCCCAGCGTCACGCCGTATTCGGGCGAAACAATGCGGGGCAGATGTGCCTCGATGGTGGGACGGCGGGCTTCATACCATGCGGGGAGCTTGAGGTGACGGCCCAGCTCGCTCACCGGTTCATCATCGGGAAAGCCGGGGGCGTCGGTGGCGATCTCGAAAAGCACCCCGCTGTGTTCCCGGAAGTAGATGCTGTGAAAGTACTGCCGGTCCTGCACGGGCGTGGGCGCGTGGCCCGCCGCCGTCAGCTGCGCCAGATACGCCGCCTGCTCGGCGTCGTCGCGCGTTCGCAGCGCAACGTGGTGAATGCTGCCCGCCCCGAACGAGCCGCGCGCCGCGCCGGGCCGTTCCACCACGTCCACGAACAGGCCGACGCCGGAGCCGTCCGGGCCGTCGCCGCTGCCCTGGAAGCGGGTGCGCGTGCCGTGGGGGTCAGGTTCCTGCCCCACTTCCGTGAAACCCAGCTGTCCGACGAGCAGTTCGCGCACCCCCTGCGTTCGCTCCACCCAGGCCGTCACCGAATGAAATCCGCGCAGGGCGTGCTCTGCAGGAACCGGGGAAGCAGGCCACACCTCCACCGGCGCACCGTCCTCAAACACCAGCTCGACCCAGGTGCCGTCCGGGTCGTCGAAGGTCAGGGTGGGGTGGCCGAAACGGCGCCCTGCCTGCACCTTCATGCCCTGCGCCGTCAGGCGTTCTTGCCAGTAATCCACAGAGGTCGCCGGGGCGCTGTAGGCGGTGGCCACCACCTCGCCGTTGCCCCGCACGCCGCGCTGCGCTCCGGGCCATGGAAAGTGGGTCATGACCGTGCCCGGCTGCCCGGTGAGGTCGCCGTAATACAGGTGGTAGGTGCCCGGATCGTCAAAGTTCACCGTGACCTTGACCAGCCGCTGCCCGAGCACCCGGCTGTAGAAGTCGATGTTGCGCTGCGGGTCGCTCGCCATCACGGTGACGTGGTGCAGGCCCTGAACGGGGGAGGTCTGGGGGGATGCAGTCATGGTGCCATGATAGCTTAACGTTAAGCGATCAGAAGGCGACGGCCCTCTCAGTTCATGGATGCGGGGAAGGCGGCGCGCTCGCCAGGACTACCCAGGGGGGCGTGCCGGGCGTCGGCGCGGCGTCTTCCCGCCGGTCTGGGCCGGTTCCCCGGTGCGCCGGGCGCTGACGCCCAGCCCCAGCTTGCGGGTCAGCGCCGTGAGCTGGGCGAGTTCATCCGGCTCCAGCACGCCGAACAGCTCGTGAATCCCCTGGGCGTGTCCGGGCAGGATGCGCGAGATCAGGGCGTGGCCGGCGTCGGTCAGGGTGACCTGAAAGACGCGGCGGTCATTGAGGTCGCGTTCGCGCCGTACGAGTCCGTCACGCTCCAGGTTGTCGATCACCATGGTCAGGTTGCCGCTGGAGCGCAGGATCTTGTCGGCCAGCTGACGCTGACTCAGAGGCCCCAGGTGGTAGACCGCCTCCAGCACCGCGAACTGGCTGATGGTCAGGCCGTGATCTGTCAGGTGACGGTTGGCCGCAACCTCCACGGCCTGCGCGGCGCGCCACAGCTTAATGTAGGCGTCCAGCGCGGCCCGCTGGTCTTCAGACCCTTCAAAGCGGTTCGGCATGGGCGGCATCCTCGCGCCACGGGGCCGGAGAAATCAAGTCCGGCCCTGACCCTGACCGGCGCGGTGCTCCTCGGTGGCCAGGCGAATACAGGTGGCAACCACACCCATGGCGGTGTAGACCTCGCTGACCGGCGGACGGGTGGGGGCTAGGCGGATGTTGCGGTTGTGGGGATCCTGGCCTTCTGGATAGGTGGCCCCGGCAGGAGTCAGGCTGACCCCGGCGGCCTCGGCAAGCTCGATCACACGCGCGGCCACCGGCGCGGTGGTGTCCAGGCTGATGAAGTAGCCGCCCCCCGGCGTGGCCCAGGTGGCGTACTCTCCGCCCTCGCCCAGCTCGGCGCGCAGCGTTTCGTCCACCGCGCGGAACTTGGGAGCAATCAGGGCGGCGTGGTCGCGCATCAGGCCATCAATGCCGCCGGGGTAGCGGCTCAGGAACTTGACGTGCCGCGCCTGCTCGGGCTTGTTGGGGCCGATGCTCTGGGCGTTGAGGTAGCCGGACAGCCACTTCACGTTGTCCTCGCTCGTCGCCACAAAACCCAGCCCCGCCCCCGCGAGCGTGATCTTGCTCGTGCTGGCAAACACGAAGGCGCGGTCGGGATGGCCCGCGTCGCGGCACAGGGCCACGAAATTGACCGTCTCGGGGGGCGTGCCCAGGTGGTGGGCGCGGTAGGCGTCGTCGGCCAGAATCAGGAAGTCGGGCGCGGCGGCTTGCAGGGCAGCCAGCCGCCGGGCCTTGTCGGCGCTGATCGTCTCGCCGCCGGGATTGCTGTAGGTGGGCACGAACAGCACGCCCCGGATGCTGGCGTCCTGCGCCGCCAGCCGCTCGATGGCGTCCACGTCCGGGCCGTCGGGCTGCATGTCCACCGCCACCAGTTCGAAACCCAGCGTCTTGAGCAAGAGAAAGTGGCGGTCGTAGCCAGGAACGGTCACGATGAATTTGGGGGTGACGGGCGCCTTTACCCACGGCTG
The DNA here is from genome assembly GCF_014647075.1 of Deinococcus aerophilus. Taxonomy (NCBI): domain Bacteria; kingdom Thermotogati; phylum Deinococcota; class Deinococci; order Deinococcales; family Deinococcaceae; genus Deinococcus; species Deinococcus aerophilus. The sequence goes on from NZ_BMOM01000013.1 coordinate 13,797, forward strand.
CGGCGCCGTGCGGGTGCCGTGCAGCAGGGCGAAGGTCAGCACAAAGGCCTGCAACTCCAGCGAGGCGTTGTTCCACACGACCATGTTTTCCGGCTTGACGTCCAGGTACTCCGCGAAGAGGCGACGGGCGCTGGGCAGCCCCGCGACCCCGCCGGGATAGTTGCGCAGGTCCAGGCCGTCCATCTGCAGGTCGTCCTCGCCCAGAGCCGTGAACAGGCCGCTCGACAGGTCAAAATCGGCGTCCGAGGGCTGGCCGCGCTGCATGTTCAGCTTGAGGCCCCGGGCGCGCACGGCGTCGTAGGCGGCCTGGGCGGCGCTCAGGGGGTCGGCGTGGGCAGAGGCGTCATGCGTCATGACTGCTACGTTACCTGTCCGGCGGGGGGCAGGGGGGGAAGTTGTTTGGCCGCCGGCGGTGTTACACTTCGGCCCGGCTGTCCCGACCCTCACCGTTTTGCAACGGGACAGATTTTTCCCGACCGCCCTTTTGGCCCCTTTCCTTTGTTTTTGGCCCGACCCCACAACAGGAGAAATTTCATGCAATACGTTGTTCACCGCCCCCGTGTGGGCGTGTTTATCGATACCCAGAACCTGTACCACTCGGCGCGCGACCTGCTGGAGCGCACCGTGAACTTCGAAACCATCCTGCGCGTCGCCACCGAGGACCGTGAGCTGCTGCACGCGATCTCGTACACGGTCGAGCGCGAGAACGAGGCCACCGCCCGGCCCTTCATCTACAAGCTCTCCACCCTGGGCTTCAAGGTGCGGCGCATGAACCTGCATCTGCACCACGTCACCGACGGCGGCAAGCCCATCTATGAGGGCAACTGGGACATGGGCATCGTGGCCGACATGGTGCGGCTGATGGATCACCTGGACGTGGTGGTGCTGGGCAGCGGCGACGGCGACTTCACCGACATCGTGGAGGTGCTGCAGGAGCGCGGCAAGCGGGTGGAGGTGATCGCCTTCCGCGAACACACCGCCCAGAAACTGATTGACGCCGCCGACCGGTTTACCCACCTGCCGGACATTGACGAGGCCCTGATGCCGGCCCGGGGGCGGGGCGGCAAGGGTGCGGACGAGCCGAAGCCGGAAGACGCGCCGCAGTGACCCGGGAATGTCTATGTCCGACTCCAGCCGACATGACGCCGACGCCGTCCTCGCCCGACTGAACTTCACGCTGCCCCCGGACCGCATCGCCCAGACCGGCGCGGAGCCGCGCGACGCCTCGCGCCTGATGGTGGTGCGTGACGCGATCACGCACCACGTCTTCCGCGACCTGCCCGCGCTGCTGCGGCCCGGCGACCTGCTCGTGTTCAACGAGAGCCGCGTGATTCCCGCCCGGGTGATGGCCCGCAAGCCCCTGACCCCGGACGGCCACGGCGGTCAGCACGGGGGCGGCGTGGTGGAGGTGTTGCTGCTGCGTGAGGAACAGGAAAACCTCTGGAGCGCTTACCTCAAGCCCGCCAAACGGGCCGGCCGGGAGCTGTGGCTGGGGCAGCCCGGCGGCACGCAGCACCGTGCCGAGGTCGTGGGCGTTCTGGACGACGGTGCCCGCCTGCTGCGCTTTGAGCATGACCTGAAGCCCCACCTCGACGAGATCGGGCGCTTGCCCCTTCCGCCGTACATTGTGGCCGGCGACAACGATGACGTGTGGCGCGAGCGCTACCAGACGGTGTACGCCCGCGATCCTGGCAGCGTCGCGGCCCCCACCGCCGGACTGCATTTCACCCCTGAGCTGCTCTCACGGCTGGAGGACATGGGTGTGGAGCGCTGCGCCGTTACCCTGCATGTGGGCGCGGGGACCTTCCGGCCCATCCAGGGGTCCGTGGCAGACCACACCATGCACGCCGAGCGCTACGCGGTGGGTGGGCAGACGGCCCAGGCCATCAACCGCGCCAAGGCCGAGGGCCGGCGCGTGATTGCCGTGGGCACCACCACGGTCCGCACGCTGGAAAGTGCGTGGGACGGCGAGCGGGTCCGGGCGGGTGAGGGAGAGACCCGTATCTTCATCACCCCGGGCATTCCAGTCCAGGTGCCCGACATGCTGATTACCAACCTGCATCTGCCCGGCAGCACCCTGCTGCTGCTCGTCGCGGCCTTTGCCGGAGAAGCGCGCATCCGGGCCGCCTACGACGCGGCCCTGGCAGACGGCTACCGCTTCTACTCGCTGGGAGACGCGATGCTGCTGGAGCGGGAAGCGGCCGGCGAAGCGCCGTAGGCACCGTTCCGCAGGCGCGGCTGGCCTGCTGAGTGCGGCTAGTTCAGCGTCCGCTCGCCCGGCACGTCCAGCATGAAGGCGGGCACCGGCACCTGTGCCCGCACGCCCCAGGCATCCTGCACGACGTAGTGCCCGGCCATCCAGCCCGGTGTGGCCTCGACGGTCACGAAGGAGTCGTAGACGAAGGCCCCGCCCGGCGCAATCACCGGCTGTTCGCCGACCACGCCCTCGCCGTCCACGCTGATCTCGTGACCCAGGGCATCCACGATGTCCCAGTGTCGCGCGAGCACCTGCCAGGTCTGGTCGCTGTGGTTCTCGATGCGAATCAAGTAGGCGAACACCCGCCGCCGGGGCGTGCTCTGCGCCGCGAGATGGGCCACCTGCACGGTCACACGCAGGTCCGGCGTGGTGGAGGGGAATCCGGTTTCGTCCGGAACAGGGGGACGGCTCATCGCTTCCGAGCATACCCGAAGGCGGCTACACTGCCCCCCGTGACCTCCACTCCTGAGCAGCCTTCTTCCGCCATCAACCATGACTTCCTGTTTGCTCTGCTGTCGCAGGCGGCTCCCAGCGGCGCCGAGCGGCGCGCTGCGGACGTCTGGAAGGCCGAGGCGGCCGCCTTTGCCCAGGTTTCCGAGGACCACTACGGCAACGTGTACGCCGAACTGGGGCCGGAGGGCGCGCCGGTGATCGCCCTGATGGGCCACCTCGACGAGATCGGCCTGATCGTTTCGCACGTCGGCGACGAGGGCTTTCTGAGCGTGCTGCCGGTGGGCGGCTGGGACCCGCAGGTGCTGGTGGGCCAGCGCATCCGCCTGCTCGCTCCCGGCGGCGACCTGCTGGGTGTGATCGGCAAGAAGGCCATTCATGTGATGGAGGCCGAGGAGCGTACCAAGGCGAGCAAGCTCGAAGACCTGTGGATTGATGTGGGGCTGAGCAAAGAGGATGCTCAGGAGCGCATTCCGGTGGGCACCTACGCGGTGATTGAACAGAGCCCCATCATGGTGGGAGACAAGATCGTCAGCCGGGCCCTGGACAACCGCGTGGGCGCGTTCATTGTCCTTGAAGCGCTCAGGGCACTGAAAGACACCGAACTGCGCCACCGCGTCGTGGCGGTCGGAACCAGCCAGGAGGAGATCGGGGTCTTCGGGGCGACCGTCAGCGGGTACAGGCTCGATCCGATCGCGGGCGTGGCGGTGGACGTGACGCACGAGACCAAGCAGCCGGGCGTGAGCGAGAAGAAGTACGGCGTGGCTCCCTTTGGCTCGGGCGCCAACCTGGCGGTCGGCCCGATGACCAGTCCCGTGATCCTGCGTCAGATGACGGCGGCGGCCAAGGCGCAGAACATTTCCTACACCCTGAGCGCCAGCGGACGCTACACCGGTACCGATGCCGACGGGCTGACCCTGGTGCGTGCCGGCGTGCCCAGCGCGGTGGTGAGCATTCCCAACCGCTACATGCACAGCCCCAGCGAGATGGTGGACGCCCGCGACGTGAAGGCCTGCACCGACATCATCGCGGCGTGGGTCAAGGGTCTGGAGGAAGGCCCGGACTTCACGCGTTAACCACTTCAAAAGAAACTGGGGGATAGAGCCCCCCGTTGTGGAGTTGTTGCCTAAGGAAAACTGAAGCCCGGAAGTCCGGCAGTCCCGATACGCTGGTCCACCATGTCCAAACTGTTTCTGCCCGCCACCCTGGTTCTGACCGGCCTTCTCAGTGCTTGTGGAGGAGGAGAGCCGTCACCGCCCTCTCCAGGCTCGATATCTCTGATCGGAAGCACCTCTGTGGTCATCGGTGAAACGCCCCGGTTCAACGCTGTGGTGCGCGATGCGGGCGGCAACGAGATGGCCGCCGCCGTGACCTACACGTCCAGTCAGCCCCAGGTTATTGAGGTGGATGATGAGGGAGTGCTGACGGTCAAGCGCCTGAGCGCTGCCGGAAAGCCCGTGGTCATCACGGCCAGCGCCGGAACCCAGCGGGACAGTCTGAACGTCAGCACCTTCGGTCTGGAGATGGCCCTGGGTACCTACGTATGGAACACCCAGAAGCCGGAAGACAGTCCGGGCCTGTTCATGGCCGTTCGCTACCGCCCCGAGAGCGGAAAGACGCAGGCCTCGACCTTCACGGTAGAAACGCCCGGCAGTGAGCAGCTGTCCTGCCCGCTGTTTGTGGACGACACCACCGGGTGGTGCTGGTGGGCGCTGCCGGATGCCACCCGCTTTCCAAACGGCGAGTATCAGGCCAGCCTGTTTCAGAACGGCGTGACCTACACGACCCGGGCCTCGTTGGATACCCGCGAGGGTCTGCTGGGGTTCGTGGCCCAGCCCAGCGTGAGCACTGCCGACCGTCAGGTCACCTTTGTGGGTGAGCCGCCGGCCGGTACCCAACGTCTGTTCTCCTATATCAAGGGGCCTGGGGTGGTGGGTGACCAGATCCGCGGCGATCAGGCCGACGCTGTTTTTGCCAATGCTTTGCCCGCCACGCTGAACGTTGGTTCGGGGGTGGCGGCTAACACCTACGCGGCGTGGATCACCGCCATGACCGGCAACCTGGACAGCTTTGCGGAGGTATTGCCCGAACGGCTGAATGCTTCGGCCACCTACGCAGGCGAAGTAACGCTGCCATGAGCTGAGGTCCAGGGTTCAGCCGGCGGGGGGTGCTGCTCTTTCCCCCGCGTCCATCCGGGTGTCCAGCACTTCCGCTGGCACCCCGGCAAGGGCGTCTCGCACCACATCCAGGCCCGCGCCCGGCTGATGGGCCCGCTCGCTGAGGGTCCGTTTCCAGTGCCGCGCTCCCGGCTGCCCGGCAAACAGGCCCAGGGTGTGCTTCATCACGCGGTTCAGGGGCTGTCCTGCCTGAAGTTCGGCGGCCACGAAGGGCAAGAACGCCTCGATGGCCTCGCGGCGGGTGGGCGGTACACGGTCCTCGCCAAAAACATCACGGTCGGCGGCCGCGAGCAGGTACGGCGTCTGGTAGGCGGCCCGCCCGATCATGGCGCCGTCGGCCCACGCCAGGGCGTCCCGGGCGGCGTCCAGGGTGAGCAGGCCGCCGTTCAGCACGACCGTCAGGTGGGGAAAGTCCGCCTTGAGCTGCCGCACCACGTCGTAGCGCAGCGGCGGAATCTCGCGGTTTTCCTTGGGAGACAGCCCCGAGAGCCATGCCTTGCGTGCGTGAACGATGAACGTCTCGCATCCCGCCGCCGCCACCGTCCGCACGAAATGGCTGAGGTGGTCGTAGCTGTCCAGATCATCAATGCCGATGCGGTGTTTGACCGTCACCGGCAGGGTGGTCGCGCCGCGCATGGCCTCCACGGCGCGGGCCACCACGTCCGGCGAGGCCATCAGGCACGCGCCGAAGGACCCGCTGCTCACGCGGTCGCTGGGGCAGCCGCAGTTCAGGTTTACCTCGTCATAGCCGTAGTCTTCTGCAATGCGGGTGCATTCGGCCAGGGCCGCCGCGTCGCTGCCGCCCAGTTGCAGGGCGACCGGGTGCTCGGTCTTCCCGAAAGCTAGGTGCCGGTCGCGGTCGCCGTGCAGGATCGCGCCCGTGGTGATCATCTCGGTGTACAGCAGCGTCCGGCGGGTCAGGGTGCGGTGAAACGTCCGGCAGAAGCGGTCGGTCCAGTCCATCATCGGCGCGACCGAGAGGGTGTGGGGAGGTGGGGAAGAGGCAGGCATGGCAAGGGGCAGTGTAAAGGCAGGCGCGCCGGCCAACCGTGCCCGCGCGCCTCTCCTGGTCTGTGTTGCGTCCGTTACAACTTGCGCCCGGTTCCCGTGTCTGCGTCGAAGGTGGTTCCCGAATCGTCGGTGTCCTTGGGGCGGTCCGGTACGGCCTGGGGGGAGGGCCGTTCCTGGCCGATGGCGGTGTCGGTCATGCCGCTTCCGGACTCGTCGTAGTGTCCGCTGCGCTCACTCATGTCGTTGCCCAGATCGTCGGGCAGCCCGCCCTGGGTTCTGGCCCGTGACTGCTCATCCGGATTCTTGGTCATGTCCGGAGTGTAGGCGGTGGTCCCCGATGGGGGAAAAGGAACGTCTTCATGCAGGGTTGGAGGACGGGAAGCCTATTCCAGCGGCGGCTGTTCCAGTGTTTCCGGGACGGCGCCCCCCAGCGCCACCCAGGCGGTCAGCAGGTCGTCGGGTGCGGGGGCATGCAGGCGCAGCGTCTTGCCGGTGAGGGGATGGGGCAATTCCAGAAACTGGGCGTGCAGGGCCTGCCGGAGCATCGTTTCGCTGGCGCGGCCGTACACCGCGTCGCCCAGGATCGGGCTGCCCAGGTGCGCGAGATGCACCCGGATCTGGTGGGTGCGCCCGGTGCGCGGCTGGGCCCGCACCAGGGCCAGGGTGCGCCCGTGTCCGTCCGGATGGGCCGAGAGCGGCGTGAAGACGGTCTGCGCCTCACGCGGATTTGCGCCCCCCACCGTCATGCGCTGGCGCTGGACCGGGTGGCGGCCGATTGGGGCGTCCACGCGGACCGACTCCGCGGCTTTCCAACTTCCGGCGGCAATGGCCAGATAGGTCTTGCGGGTGTCGCGGTCCTTGAAGGCGGCGGCGAGCCGGGCGTGCGCGGTGACGGTCTTGGCAACCACGATCACGCCGCTGGTGTCTTTATCCAGCCGGTGCACGATGCCGGGGCGGTAGCCGTCCGGTCCATCGTGGCCGCTCTGTTCGGGCAGTGTCATGCGGCCCAGCAGCGCGTTCACCAGCGTGCCGCCCGTGACCCCCGGCGCCGGGTGGGTGATCATGCCCGGAGGCTTGTTCACGGCGATCAGGTGCTCGTCCTCGTACAGCACGTCCAGCGGCACCTGTTCGGCTTCCACGGTCGCGTCTGGCGGAGGCGGCATCTGCACGTGCAACGTCTCACCCCCCCGCAATTTCAGGCTGGTTTTGGACACCGCCTCTCCGTCCACGGTGACTGCCCCGGCGGTGATCCAGCCTGACACCTGCGAGCGGCTGTGCCCGCTCAGGGCTGCGAGCACAGCGTCCAGTCGGCCCGGCGTGGCCTGAAATTCGGTGGGTGGGGCAGGGGCCAGGGCAGACACGCCGCCAGTTTAAGGCCTCCCCGCCCGTCTTCACCTGACCTTCACCCTTCGTCCCGGCATGATCCGATCGGGAAAGGGCCGCATATATCCGGTTGAGCGCTGGTTTCCGGGACTGCCAAAGCGGCGGCCTCAGGGTGCTGCACCACCGCTCCGGGCCACTTCAGGTCCGGGCGGACACACAGGCGACTCACGCCACTCAAGGGAGGATTTTCATGCCGGAGAACACTCAGACCACTCCCCTCGCACCCGAGATCAGCGGGGGCCAGGGCACGTCCCGCCGTCAGTTCATGGGGTACGCCGGCCTGTTCGGTGCGGGCCTGTCGCTGGTGGCCTGCCGCCAGGAGCCCATCAACACGATGACGCCGGCCCAGAAACAGGACATCGCCATCCTGAACTACGCGCTGACGCTGGAATACCTGGAAGCCGACTTTTACGCCTCCTTTACCGGAACGGGCGCCAACGTCTCCAAGCTGAGCAGGCAGGAAGTCAAGGATTACGCCCAGGTCATCGCCCAGCATGAGCAGGCCCATGTGGACGCCCTGAAGAAGACCATCATGGATCTGGGCGGCACCCCGGTGGCCAAACCGAACTTCAACTTCGGTCCCCTGATTGGGGGCAAAACCGTGAACGACGAGTTGTTTCTGCAGCTGGCGGCAACCCTTGAGCCGGTCGGCGTGCGCGCCTACCTGGGCCAGGTGGCCCGCCTGAGCAATCCGGACCTGATCGCTGCGGCCGCGGCCATTCACGCGGTCGAGGCCAACCATGTCTCGGCCATTCAGGAACTGCGCGTGAAGCTCGGCTTCAACAAGAGCCCCACCCGGCAGACTTCCATTGCTCCGCAGAGTGTCGCCAATCCGACGAGCACCACCGCCGCCGATTTCGATGCGGATTACTCCCCGACGCCCACCGCGTTCTGGGAAGCGCTGACGATGGAGCAGGTTCTGGCCATCGTGTCGCCCGTCATCGTCAAGTAAGCCGAGACCACAGGCAGAAACGGCGGGTCCGACGGACTGTCGCCCTGAGCCGAGAGGAGAATCCCACATGACTACCCCCAATCGCCGTTCATTTCTGAAATACGCTGGAGTTGGTGCAGGTGCGCTGACCCTGGGCGGCCTGAACCTGTCCGCACTGGCCGCCACCAGCCCGAGCACCAAGAGCGTTCAGCAGGACATCGCCATCCTTCAGTACGCCCTGGTCCTGGAATACCTGGAAGCAACCTTCTACAGTGCCTTTACCGGCAACGGCGGCTTTGCCGGCAAACTGAAGGAGGAGCGGGTCAGGGAATACGCCAAGGAACTGGCCGACCACGAACAAAAGCACGTGGACGCCCTGATTGCCACCATCAAGGAACTGGGCGGCACCGCCAACCCCAAGCCGAATATTGATTTCCAGCCCCTGATTGGGGACGGCAGCAGCCTGAACGATCAGGCCTTCCTGAAGCTCGCGGCCATCTTCGAGCCCATTGGCGTCCGGGCCTATCTGGGACAGGCACCCAGCATCCAGAACAGCAAGGTCCTGACGGCCGCCGCAAGCATTCTGGCGGTGGAAGCCAACCACGCCAGCGGCATTCAGGAATTGCGCCGCGAGATGGGCTACGTCTCGGGCATCGTGACCAACCAGACCAACATCGCGCCTCAGCCTGGAACGAACGACTCCGAGACCGACACCAATAACTTCGATGTCAGCTACTCGCCGGTTCCCACCGCGTTCTGGAAGCCGCTGAGCATGGAAACCGTCCTGAAGATCGTGGGGCCGCTGATCAAGTCGGGCTGAGCGCTTCACTTTTATCCTCGTCCTCAGGGGACGCCGGCTGGCCTTCGGGCAGCCCGTCCCCTGCTCTGTTCCCACACGTTTCCGGAGGAAATGCCATGCCCAACATTGGACCTGCAGAACTGATCGTGATCCTGATTGTCGCCCTAGTGGTCTTTGGCCCCCGCAAGCTGCCCGAACTCGGCAAGAGTCTGGGACACGGCCTGCGCGAATTCCGCAAGAGCACCCAGGGCCTCAAGGAAGAGTTCGAGGGCGGCCTGAATACTCCCGCCGCCGCGGCCCCCACACAGGCCATCCACGCCTCGGTGCCCGCCCAGCCCGTTGCCGCCGTCGCTGCCGCCTCCGTCACTCCCCCGGCGCAGCCGATTCAATCGTAAGGAATCATGCCATTAGGGGTCATCAGGGACGGGCTCAAGCCCTGAACCCCAAAGTTTTCCAAACCCTCATCCGGATTGAGGACCTGTGTATCTTGCTAGGCTGGTCCGGAACCCATGAGTCAACCCTTCCTTTCTCAAGACCTACCCGACGAGGCCCTGCTTCAGGCCATGGCCGGTGGTCAGGAAGATGCGCTGCGAGAACTGCACGGCCGGTATGCCCGGCTGCTGTACGCCCTGGGCCACCGGATGCTGCGCCAGGCCGACGATGTGGAGAGCTGTGTTCAGGATGCGTTCATGAATGCCTGGAAGCATGCAGCGCGCTTCGATCCGGCGCGGGCCAGCGTCAAGACCTGGCTGGTCAGCATCGCGCACCACCGTTTTCTCCAGCAACTGCGCGACCGCCCGGAGACGGCGCTGGAAATCGAGGACTGGGACGCCCCGACCTCTGCCAGCGACCCGACCGACCGGCTGATGGCCGAACAGGCAGTGGCAGGATTGGAGCCTCAGCACCGCCAGCTGGTCGAACTCGCGTATTACCGGGGCTATTCCCACAGCGAGCTGGCCGTGTTGCTCGGACTGCCGGTCGGTACCGTAAAATCTCGACTGCGCTCGGCCCTGAATCTCATGAAAGCTCGCCTGGATCCTTCCGGTCTGCAGTGAGCCCCGCTCCCTCTCCTCAGCGCTGTGTGCTGAGCTCCCCGGAAGGCAGGTGAACACGCATGACCATCAATCCAGACGACCTGTTGGCCCTGGCCCTGGGGTCCCTTTCTCCACAGGAGGAGGCGCGTGTTCGTGCCGCGTTGCAGCAGGACCCTGAGGCACTGGCGCAGTATCGTGCCGATTTCAAGGCCCTGCATAGCCTGCCCGATGCCCTGCCCCTGGCCGAGGTGCCCGCGGGGGCCGAAGACCGTCTGATGGCGCGGCTGCGTGCCGAACAGGCCGGTGGGCGCACAGCGGACGCACAAGTCCCTGTCGCAGCGCCTTCACCCGCCCCCGTACAACCCACCGCCCGCGTCTGGCCCTGGCGAATCGGCGGCCTGCTCGCGCTGGCTGCGGCCGCCGCTCTGTTCTTTGTCCTGCGGCCTGCCGGTGACCCACTGACCCGGTATGCGGCCCAGCCGGGGGCCGTGACCCAGCCGCTGATCGGCGCGGATCAGGCGCAGATCGGACAGGTGGTGCGTCTCGCCGATGGCAGCGCCTACCTGTACCTGACGGCGGCCCCGCCCAGTGACCGGGTGTATCAGTTGTGGCAGATTCAGGGCACGACCCCGGTGTCGCTGGGGGTTATGGACGGTCAGGGCACCCTGGTGGCCCAGGCCCCCACTGGCATCACCCTGGCGGTCAGCGTGGAACCCCCCGGCGGCAGCGATCAGCCGACCACGACACCGATTCTGGTGCAGCAGCTGTAGCGCCGCGCCCCGGGCTGGCAAGGGGCAGCCGGGTCCTGTTTATGTAGGGACCCGGCTGCCCTGTCCTGTGTCTTTCTGTCCTGGGTTCCGGCTTCACCTCAGCCAGTCGTCGCCCACCTCCACCACGCTGCGGCCCGCGAGGTCGTCCACTTCATCGCCGCGTGTGGCCCAGGCCGGGAACGGGTAGTTGACGAGGACCGGGTTGGGCACATCGGGCTGCGAGACGAGCATGGTGCCGGGTTGCAGGATGCCCGCACGCGCGCGGAAGCTCTGGGGCAAGAAGCGGTACTCGGGGCGCTCGGCCTCGGCGAGGTCCAGGCGGCCCACCACCCGCACGGCGGCGTTGGAAACGATGCGCCGCTCGACCTCGGAGGCGGTCTGCTGCGCGCCGATCAGAATGATGCCCAGGCTGCGGCCCCGTTCAGCAATTTCCAGCAGGATGTCCTTGATGGGGCTGCCCTCGTCGCGCGGGGCGTACTTGTTCAGCTCGTCCAGCACCACAAAGACCGTGTCCTGCCGCCCGTACTTCTCCTTGTGGTCGAAGACCTGCCGCAGCAGCACGCCCACCACAAACATCTGCGCGGGGCCCGAGAGGTTGTGGATGTCCACCACGCTGAGTTGCGCCCCGCTCAGGAGGTTGGGACGGTAGCGGGCGGCCTCGCTGGCAGTCAGGTCGCCGCGGATCAGGGGCGTCAGGTGCTTCTGCACGCCGCGCAGCCGCCGGGTAAAGGCGCGCAGGGTACCGGGGGCCTGCTTGAGCACCCACTTGGGATCGCCCTCACCGTCGCGGTCCTCCAGCAGCTTGAACTCGATGTAGGAAATCAGCTGGTCAAAAGTCCGCAGGTTGACTCCGCCCAGTTCTCCGAATTCCAGGTCCTCGGGCGGCGTCTCGCTGAGGTCCACCTGCCAGTCGTCCACGCTCAGCCCGGTTCCGTTGCCCGTCTGCGCCGAGGCCAGCCGGAACAGCTTTTCCTCGATGTTGCCGATCACAAACCCCAGGTTGAGGCTGCTGCCCGCATCCGAGAACACGTACTGCAGCAGCCGGTTGGCACAGAATTCGCGCAGCGTGAACACAAAGGGAGTCACGCCTTCCGAGCGCTGATCGGTGTGGGGCACGATGGCGCTGCCCGACGTTCCGGCGCGGGGTGGGGCCAGGAACTGGGTGTCCTGAAAGGGCGACATCGGCAGCCCCAGCAGCGTGTAGCGGTCGGCGTCCAGTCCCTTGCCTGATTGCGCCTCGGCTTCTTTCTTCTGCACCTTGCTGTTGGGTTTGTCGAGAAACAGCAGATCCTCGCCCTTGACGTTAAAAATGATGGCCCGCCCGCCGGAGGTCCCCGCCATGCGCCCGCCGCTCGCCTGGGCCACGCGGTCCATCACGCCGCTGCGGAAGATGCTGTGCAGCAGGAACAGGGCGTAGCTGGTCTTGGTCGCCACCCCCGAGATGCCCGAGATGTTGATGTGCCCGCCGCTCTCGCCGTTGACAAAGCGGAAATTCAGTGGCAGCGGCTGACCGTCGGCGAGCAGACCGCCGGGAAAGCTGGCCTCGCCCATCTTGTCTGCGCTCAGGGCCATCTTCAGGTCGTCTCCGTGGGCGTGGCGCACCGTATCGCCGGGCTGCGGCGGAATGAAGTTCTCGGGGTCCACCCGCGTGACAAGGACCCGGGCGGCGTAGCTGACCGAGGCGGGCAGCACCCCGGCCACCACGTCCTCCACGTCCGACTCGAAGGTCACGCCCTCGTGGCGTTTGCGCACGTTGTCTACCAGCCCGAAAAAGCGCACGGTCCGGCCGTCGGGCCGCCGGGTCTGCACCACCACCAGATCATCCAGCTGCACGCTCGCGCCCGCGCTGACCGCAAACCAGAACACGGTGGGCATCACGTCCTCGGTGCCTAGGACCATACCGATGCGGTTCGCCGTGTCCGCACCTGGCCCGGTCATGCCACCGCTCCCGTGGGCTGACCCAGCTCGCGGGCCAGGTGGGAGCGGATGCGCCGCGTGACCAGTTCGGCGCTGCCCATCGCCCGGTCCATGGCGTGTTCCAGCGCGGCGGTGGGAATCAGATTCTGGGGGGCGCGGGCGTCCTTGTGTGGCGTGCTTGCCAGGCGGCACAGCAGCTGGCCCGAGAGGTTGGCGACCTGCAACACGGCGCGCGGCACAAAGTCGCTGTCCTCGGGGGCGTGCATCTCCAGGCGCATCACCCCGGCGAGCGGGTGCTGGTAGAACGGCGGATCACACAGCCGGACATACCACGTAAAACGCTGCTCCCGCCCCTCGCTGTCCTGACTGCCGCCCTGGTCCCCGACCCGGAAGCGCAGCACCGGCGTGCGCTCGCCGGGCTTCAGCGTACCCAGCAGCCCAATGCGGTCTGCTCCCAGGTAGTCGGTGTGCAGCGTCTTCACACAGCCCAGCACCGCGCGTCCGGCCCCCCCGATCCGCACCGGACCATCCTGCAACACCAGCGTGTCCGGCAGGGCGGCGCGGTCGTGTTCGTCCAGGGGCAGCGCGGCGGCCAGCCGGCGGCTCAGGTCCCCCTCGGCATCCAGCATCAGGCGCTGCACCTTGCCCAGAGCGCCTTCCAGTTGCGTTCCGGCAAAGGCGTGGGGGGTGTATTCCAGCTGGCCAGTGTGCGGGTTGCGCGGGCTGAGGCGGGTGGGTTCCAGGGTCACGCCGCCGTCCCCGCTGTAGGCCAGCACCCGCTGGGCCACCACCTTCAACAGGTCGGCCTGCCGCGAACCGTGGGGACACAGATCCACCGCGCCCGCCACGTAGGCCCCGAACCCCGCCAGGCTCAGTCCGCCTGCCTCGTCATCGAGCAGCAGCCGGGCCTCCATGCGCCGCTTGCCGTCCACCACCAGCACCCGCGTCAGCCAGGAGGGCACCTCGCGCGGGGCGATGGCCGCCCAGCGGTCGGTTTCTGCATTGAACACCAGCCCCGCAAAAGGCTTGAGGGTCAGTTGCCCGTCTTGGGTATCCACGGGCCAGGGGTCGAGACGAATCCGCATGGGCAGCATTCTACGGTGTGGGCGAATTTTCTCGGTATGGCTACGGAGCGGGCAGGCCCAGGAAGCCACAAAAAATCCCCTTCGGTGGTCAAGGGGATGGGAGGGAGCAGCGGATTTTGGGAACAGATCAACCGTGGTAGCCGCTCAGGCTCCGCAGACGTTCCTCGTCGGTCAGGGTCAGGCAGCGGTAGGCGGGGAGCAGCAGACCATCGTCGCGCATCTCGCCGATCAGCTTGCTTACGCTTTCACGGGTCGCGCCGGTGCCCTCGGCAATCAGCTCATGGGTGGCGCGCACGTAACGGGTTCCGTCGGCGTGCTGGCCGCCCAGGGTGCTGCCCGCGAGGTTCAGCAGGTAACGGGCGATGCGTTCGCGTAGGTCGCCGTCTTGAATATGAACGCCATCGGTCATCATGCGCTGAAGCTGCGCGCTGAGGCTGCGGGTCAGGTCCCACAATTCCGCCGCCGACAGGTGCTGCGGGTGGATCGGCGTCAGGGTGGCGTCGGTCAGGGCCACCACCTGATGGGCGCGGGTCTGATCGTGCAGCGTTTCCTCGCCGAAGACGTCGCCGGGATGGATGTGCCGGACCGTAAGGTTGCGGCCCTGGGGGGTCAGGCGCACCGCACGCATCAGCCCGCTGTCGAGGCGGTACAGGCTGGGGGCGCTGTCGCCGGCGTAGTACAGCGTCTGTCCGCGCCGCACCATGCGGCTGCTCAGGTCGGTATGGAGGGTGGGGACGGCGGAGGGGGCAGTGTACGTCATGATTGCTCCTTTTTCCGGAGGCCGGTACCTTTCCAACGCGGTCAGCGCTCTTGACAAGGAGTGTACAAGCTTTGTTCAACCTTGAAACGTTCAACCCCCACACTATGAACATTTCGTCAGGGTGCCCAGATACAATGCTGCCCCCAGTTCAGTCAGGCGAACACTTCCAGGCCATCCAGGACCACGCTGGCGTGGGCTTCGATGGTCAGGGCGTGGTCACGGTTGTAGCCGCCTGCCAGCATGGTCACCGTGGGGACCCCCGCCTGGGCAGCCCAGCTCAGCACGGCCCGGTTGCGTTCACGAACGCCGTCCAGACTCAGGGCGAAGCGTCCGAAGCGGTCGCCGCTCAGCACATCGGCCCCCGCCAGATACAGCAGCAGGTCGGGCCGGAAGGCCTCCAGGGCGGGCAGCGCCTGCGTGTGCAGCACGCTCAGGTATTCTAGGTCACTGACGCCGTCGCCCAGCGGCAGGTCCAGCGAGCTGGCCTCCTTGCGAAACGGGTAGTTGCGCTCGCCGTGAACGCTGAGGGTAAAGGCCCGCGCCTCGGCACCCAGCAGCGCCGCCGTGCCGTTGCCCTGATGCACGTCCAGATCAATGACCGCCACCCGGGTGGCGAGGCCGCCGTCCAGCGCCACCCGGGTCAGGATGGCTGCGTCGTTGATCAGGCAAAAGCCCTCGGCGCGGTCGCGGAAAGCGTGGTGCGTGCCTCCAGCCAGGTTCGCTCCCCAGCCTGTCCGCAGTGCGTCGTGCAGGGCCGCCAGCGAGCCGCCCGCCGCCCGGCGAGAACGCTCGACCACCTGCGGCGACCACGGCAGCCCGAAGGCGCGTTCCTCGGCGCGGCCCACCTCTCCGCGTCGCCAGCGCCGCAGCCAGTGGGGATCGTGGGCCCGCGCCGCGTCCGCCCAGCTCAGCGCAGGAGTGTCCAGCACCGGGAGTACAGAACGCAGCCGCTCACGGACCCCGGCGTACTTGTAGTACGGAAAGCGGTGGCCCTCGGGCAGCGGGAAATGATGGTCGGCCGGCGAGTAGGCGCGAAAGGGGTGGGCGGGGGGCACAGACACCCGCCCAGTCTGAGGCCGCCGGGCTGGCCGGACGGCAAGGTCCGCCACGGATCCGCCACCGGGTGGGAAGCGCTCAGCGTGGGGTCGGCGGCTCCGCTGCGTCGGCCCCGGAGCGGACCTGGCCCAGCACTGTCTTTAGCACGTCGCTGATGGTTACCACCCCCAGCAGGTGGCCCTCGCCGTCCACCACCGGCAGGCCGTGAACGTCCAGCGCGAGCATCTGGCTCAGGGCGTCGCGCATGGGAACGGCCTCCCGCAGGTGACCGCTGGGCGGACGCATCAGGTCGCGGGCCACCTTGCCCTGCAGCAGAGATGCATCGCCCTCGACCGCGTTGCCGTGCGCCGCGCCCTCGCGTTCTGCGGCGGCGCTCACGTCTACCTCGTGCAGAAGCCCGGCCAGAATGCCGTTCTCCAGTACCGGCAGCACCCGCAGCCGCGAGCTCCGCAGCTGGGCCGCCGCCTCGCCTGCGGGAGTATCGGTGTTCACGGTGATCACCTCGCGGGTCATGTGCTGCTGGGCCGCGCCCCAGCGCAGGCGGGGGGCCGTGACCTCGGCGCGCAGCACGTCGGTCAGGGTCAGCATGCCCAGCAGGCCGCCGTCCTCATCCACCACCGGCAGGCCGCCGACGTGACGGTCGAGCATGGTGGTAATGGCCCGGTCCAGCGGCGTCTCCGGCGTCACCGTGTGGGCGGGCTGGCGCATGGCCTCACGCACATGCACCCGCCCGGCAGCGGCGGCAAATTCCCACGGAGAGAGACCTTCACGCAGGGAAGGCAATCGGCGTTTGACCTCGCCGTCCGTCAGGATGCCGATGACCTTGCCGTCCTGCACGACCGGTAGGCGCTTGACCCCCAGTTCCTGCATGGTGACGGCGGCGGTCGGCAGCGTTTCATGAATGCCGATGGTGACGGCGCGGCGGTGCATGGCATCTTTGACGAGCATGTGGTGACCCCCTGTCTGGGAGCCACTGTCGTGCGGCGGCATTACGGGAGGATTACCGGGCCGCAGGGAGGTTGGTTGTCCCGTCGCCCACTGTCTGGCAGACTTGGCGCCATGTCCGCCCCCGCCACATCCGGCAGCGTGATCCTGGTCAATGGTGCGTCCAGTGCAGGCAAGTCCACGCTGTGCCGGGCGCTGCGTGACGCCCTGCCGGGGCCGTTCCTGCATTTCTCGCTGGACCTCTTCATGTTCGGTGACACCGTGCTGCCGCGCACTCCGGACGGGAAGATCCGCGACTGGCCTACCTTGCGCCCAAGGGTCTTCGAGGGCTTCTATCGTTGCCTGCCCGCACTGTTGACGGCGGGCAACTCGCTGGTCGTGGACCTGATCATCGAGACGGCGGAGCAGCGTGACCGCCTGTGGACCCTGCTCGCGCCGCACGATGTGTACGTGGTGGGTCTGCGTTGCCCCGTCGAGGAACTCGAACGCAGAGAGCGGGCGCGCGGAGATCGCCGCCCCGGGGACGCCCGCCGCGATGCTGAAACGGTGCATGCCTTCATGCCTTACGAACTGGAACTGGACTGCACCGCGCCGCTGCCGGAGAACATGACGCGGGTCATTGAGGGGTGGCGGGGCCGGACGGGAGTGCGGGGGGGTGGGCCGGCGTCAGCGCCATGAGACGCCTCAAATCCGGTCGCTCGTCTGCAAGTTGCAGCGCCGGCACAGCAACTGCAGGTTGCCCTTGGTGTTGGCCCCGCTGAAGCTGCTGGATCATTCCTGAACTGTCGCGCCCCGCCTGAACGGCACAGCGGGCAATGATGTACGGTCAAGGTATAGAAGGGACGGGGGCCACAGGCATCACGCCCCGGCCCCCGCTTGCCTTCACAGCGCCTCAGATCAGGCTGAGTTCCTGCCCGTCCAGATGGGTCAGGTGCTCGGGCAGGCCGCGCGGGTGGTCCATCACGATCTGCTCGGCCTTGTAGCTGCTGCGGACCAGCGGACCAGACACGATTTCCAGGAATCCCAGGGCCATGCCTTCCTCGCGGATCTCATTGAACTCGGCGGGGGAGACGTAGCGCTCGACCGGCAGGTGGTGCATGGTGGGGCGCAGGTACTGGCCGAAGGTCAGCACGTCCACCCCCGCGGCCCGGCAATCGGCCATGGCCTCGCGGATTTCCTCGCGGGTTTCGCCCAGGCCCAGCATGATGCTCGTCTTGGTGATCACGTCCGGGCGGGCACGTTTGGCATGGGCCAGGACGGCCAGCGTCTGATCGTAGTCGGCGCGGATGTCGCGGACCGGGTGGGTCAGGCGCCGCACGGTTTCCAGGTTCTGCGCGTAGGTGTCTACGCCGCTGTCCAGCACCAGATCCACACAGGCGGTGTTGCCGCTGAAGTCGGGGGTCAGCGCCTCCACACGGGTCTCGGGATTGAGCTTCTTGATCGCCGCGACCGTTTTGGCAAAGTGGTACGCGCCGCCGTCGGGCAGGTCGTCGCGGTCCACGCTGGTCAGCACCACGTATTTCAGGCCCATCAACTGAACGCTCTCGGCCACCGACTGCGGCTCGTCCAGGTCCAGCTTGCCCATCGGGTTGCCCGTATCCACCGCGCAGAAGCGGCACCCACGCGTGCAGATGTGGCCCATCAGCATGAAGGTGGCGGTGCCACGGCTCCAGCACTCGCCGATGTTGGGGCACATCGCTTCCTCGCATACGGTGTGCAGGCGGTGTTCCTTGACGATCTTGCGCACCTCGCCGAACACCTGACCGGTGGGGATGGTGACCTTGAGCCATTCGGGCTTTTTCTCGCGCACCGGCACCGAGTCCTTGCGGTAGATGCCGTTCTTGATGAATTTGGGTTCTTTCTGTTCGGTCTGGGTCATGTTCAGCTCCCTGCCCCGGCAAATTCCGGCAGCGTCCAGTCATAGGATTCAAAGGTGGTGGCAAAAGCGTCGGCCAGCGCTTTGCGGGCGGTGTCCATATTGGGGACCGGGCCCAGAATGCGCAAGTCGTACTCGCGTTCCACGCTGGTCATCTGGGTGCCGCTGAGGCCGCAGGGCACGATCAGCTCAAAATGCTGCAGATTTGTGCTCACGTTCAGCGCCAGTCCGTGCAGGGCCACATTCTTCTGCACCGCCACGCCAAAGGAAGCGATCTTCTGGTCATAGTGCAGGCCATTGACCTCACGCGGGTCCACGTACACGCCCGCGTAGCCGGGGTTGGGGCGGGCGTCGGGCAGGCCCAGCGCATTCAGCGCCGTGATGGTGGCGCCCTCAAGCAGCCGCAGGAAGTCCTGCACCCGCCGGCCCACCGGGAAGATCGCGTAGGCGACAAGCTGTCCGGGACCGTGGTAGGTCACGTCGCCGCCCCGCTCAACCTCCAGCACCTCAATGCCCTGTGCCGCCAGATATTCGCGCGTTACAACGATGTTGCTGCCCTCGCGCGCTTTGCGGCCCAGCGTCAGGACCGGCGGATGTTCCACCAGCAGCAGCGCCGAATGCCCACCCGCCACGACCCGCGCGTGGTGTTCCTTCTGCAGGGCCCAGGCGTCCCGGTACGGCACGGTACCCAGATCCATGACCTCGAATGCGGCGGCCTTCATGTCCCGGATTGTACGCTTCCCGTCTGCCAAACCACCGTGCCCTGCGCTGAATTGTGCCCGCCATTGACCAGCCACCGTGGTAAATGGGTGCCCTTGTGCTGGTCGGCCCGTGCAGAAAGCCGTCCAGATCTGCTGGACGTGGGTTAAGCTGCTGCATATGTCCAAGCTTGTTCGTCCATCGGCCCAGTACAGAAGCAGTTTCGTGGAGGCGGTGCGCGAGATGCAGGCCGAGGGTGGGGGCGGCCTCGCGAGTTCCAGAGTTTGGGACGCGCAGGAGATAGACGCCGACTTCGAAGCCTTTTTAAGTCACCTGCGCCGTCTGGAACCGCCGGCTGACCTGGCCCCCGGCTGGGTACATTCCAGCGAGTACTGGCTGGTGGACGGCGAGACGTATCTGGGCCGCGCCGACCTGCGCCATGCCCTGACCCCCCGTCTGCGTGAGTACGGCGGCCACGTCGGTTACGAGGTTCGCCCCTCGGCGCGGCGGCGCGGCCACGGCACGGCCCTGCTGCGCCTGACGCTGGAGCGGGCGCGCGAACTGGGGCTGCGGGAGGTGCTGGTGACCTGCGATACGGACAACCTCGGCTCGCGCGGCATCATCGAGGCCAACGGCGGCGTTCTGGAGGGAGAATTCCAGGTGGAGGGTCACCCCCACCCGCTGCGGCGTTACTGGATCACGCTGTAGCCAGTTCGCAAGCAGGGGTCTTTTGGAGGTCTGGGCCGGCGCTGCGCCGCTTCAAAGGGTGAGCTAGGAGGAAGGCGGCGAGCCGTCTGCGGAATCCTGTCCGCGCAACGTCTGGGCCTCGGTCTCCATGTCGTGCGCCAGCTTTTCCAGTGCCTCTGCTTGCTGGGCGCTGGAAACACTGGTCTCGCCCATGTGGTCCACCACCGCCTCGGCGATCTGGCTCAGGGCGTCAACCTGGAACGCGGCGGCCCCGTCCAGGGCACTGATGCGCTCCACGATCTGCGTGCCCGCCTCGGCCAGGGCGTGAACCTCGGCCTCGGCGCTGAAGTGACGCAGTTCGTCCACGCGCCGCTGGTGTTCGCTCAGGACGCCCTCGAGCTGCCCGACCTGCTCCAGGGTCTGCGCCTGTGCCTGCGCTGCATGAACGATGGTCCGCAGGGCCGTCAGCTGTTCCTCAACGCGGGCATGGATAAACTGCAGTCCCCCCACGTTCAGGTCACTGAGGGGCGTGCGCGTGACTTCTTCCAGCGCCTGACCCACCAGCCGGTTGAGGGCCTCGGCCACCGTCATCTGTTCCTGGCCGTTGGTCACGATGTCCTGCAGAATCTGAACCTCCCCGCCGCGTTTCTGCTGCGGCGCGCCCAGCGGCAGGGCCCGGATCTGCTCGCCGGTCAGGGAAATAACCTGACGCAGCGCCTCGGTGGCGGCCAGTCCCTCCTGTCCGGTCCGGATGATGGCCTCCAGGGTACTGGCCTGGGCCCAGCCTGCCGCGCCGACGTGTTCGCGGGCGCGCACCTCCGAGACCCGGCGGCGCTGAAGGGAAGATGCATGTTGGATGTTCTCCAGCAGTTCATCACGGGTTCTTGCATCTTCGCTCATGTTTTTCATCCTGACGTGCGCGCCGAAGCAAGAAGGTGAGCCGCGCTGCGCTTGACGCTGCCGACTTGCCGCCCACACCCCCAGGCGCGTATACTTCTAAAGTCCGGTCCGCTGCCAGCGTGCAGGCGGGCCAGTCCAACAGGTGTAAGAATGCCTCTGCCCGCGCCCGCCGTGATTCCGGCCGGGTCAGGATGTGGGGTAGTCCGCTGGCCGAAGGAGTCTGTAATGAGCACCGTCAACACGAACACCGGCAAGATCAACCGTGGCGCCATCCTGCGCGCCGTCGAGCAGCCGCACATCAAGACCAACCACCCCGACTTCCGCCCCGGTGACACCGTGCGCGTGGAAACCAAGGTCGTGGAAGGCAACCGTACCCGCAACCAGGCCTTCGAGGGTGTGGTCATCGCGCTGAACGGCTCGGGCAGCCGCAAGAGCTTCACCGTGCGCAAGATCTCCTTCGGCGAGGGTGTCGAGCGCGTGTTCCCGTTCAGCAGCCCGCTGCTGGCCAAGGTCAGCGTGCTGGAGCGCGGCAAGGTTCGCCGCGCCAAGCTGTACTACCTGCGCGATCTGCGCGGCAAGGCGGCCCGTATCAAGAGCGACCGCAGCCGCGTGATGAAGGACGCAGAAGCGAGCAAGGCCGCCCGCGCCAGCGAGCAGGCCGCTGCCGCCCAGGCCGCTTCCGAAACCCAGGGCGAATAACCCCAGAGTTCCGGGCGTATGCCCATCCGACCGTCCGCCCATGTGGCGGGCGGTTTTTTCATGGTCCGGCCACGGCGACCGCTCTGCAGGAAGGAGGCCGCCGAACGTCTGCCCGGCGGTGGCGCAATCTGCAGAACTGCTCTAGGCTGCCCGCGTGACTTCGCGCCGTTTCGCTCCCTCTGCTGACCGCATGGTCGGTCGCTTGTCCGCCGAGCATCTGGCCGGTCTTCCACTGCTCATGGCCTTTGATCTGGACGGCACCCTGATTCCCGATCAGGGCCGCCGGGTGGCCGATGACGTGGGCGCGGCGCTGGGACGGCTGCGGGCGCTGGGAGTGAAGCTCGCAATCATTACGGGCCGCGACACGCCGCCGCGCGATGTGTCTGAGGCCATGCAGCCGCACGCGGTGGCCACCAACAACGGCGGGCGCATTCTGGTGGGTGACGAGCTGCGTGCCGAGGCCCGGTTCTCGTCCGCAGATCTGGAGGCGGTGCTGGCCCATGAGCTGGCCGACGCGCGGGTGGTGCTGTTCGGTGCCGAGGCGCTGTACGTGCAACTGCCGGCAGGCCAGCAGCCCGAACCCTGGATGCTGGCCCGCCACTGCCTTCCGCTGGACGGGGCGCCCGCCGAGGGCATCCTGAAGGTCGGCTTCTATCATCCACAGGTGCCTGATCTCGCCGGGCGGCTGCGCACCACCCACCCGCACCTGGTCCTGACCGGGGCGCAGGACCCGTACCCCAGCTTTCTGACCGTGACCCCGGCGGGAGCACACAAGGGCGCGGCGCTCGCCCTGATTGCCGACGCCCTGGGTGTGCCGCATGACCGCACGGTGGCCTTCGGCGACAGCGACAATGACGAGGCCATGCTGGAAATCGCGGGATACGCCGTTCAGGTGGGCCAGTTGCCGTTGCTGGAGCGGCACGCCCACACCCGGCTGCAGCGCCAGGACGACCTGGGAGCTTTCCTCACCGCGTGGGCCGACCGGCTGGGGCTGGCTTAACGCCCCCGGTCGGCCAGCCCAGTTCCCGTTACTTGTCCTGTTACTTGGTGGTCAGCGCAAAACTGTTCAGGATCCCGCGCCCGCTGTCCAGCAGGTCCTGGGGCGTTCCGCTGGGCGTGACCAGGGTCACGGTGTACAGGCGGTTGTTCTTGACGGTAAAGACCTGGGTCCAGCGCACCTTGCCTCCGTCACCGTCGCCGGTGTAGCTCCATAGGATGGCGCTGTTGCCGCTTACCTTGATGGTCTTCTCGCCCAGCATTTTCAGGTTGGGCACGTCCTTGGGCATCTGTGAGGCGTACAGGTCACGAATGTCGGCCAGGGTCACCTTCAGTTCGGGAGGGGTATTGCGCACCTGCACGGTAACCGTGGGGCGCAACGCACCGACGACCTCGTTGACGAAAGCCACGTCCACGTTCGGGGCATTTTTCAGCGGGGTCCAGCCGGACGGCACGCGGATGCTGTAGCCCTGCGAGCTGTTCACGGTGATGGCTTCAATGATGCGCTCGCCCGTCTGCGGGGCGGCGGGCTGCGCCGGGGAGGTCTGGGCAGTGGCCCCCATCAGGGCGGGGGCGGTAAGCAGGGCGAGGGTGAGCAAAAGGCGCGTCATGGACGGAGGCTAATGCCCCAAAGTGAGGCGAGTCTGACGAAATGGAATGGAGGCAAGTCCGTGTTCCGGATTTCATTCTGAAGGCCGAGTAAACCGCCTTCGCATCCCGACTGACCCGCCGTACAGCTAAATGGAAGCATGAAAAAATTGCTGACTGCCGCGGTCCTCACCGCCACGCTGGCTTCCTGCAACCTGCTGAACCTGCCGGCCGGCGGCGTCACCAGCTATACCCTGCCGGGCAACGCCGTGTATCCCGAGGGCATTGCCCACCGGGACGGCAGCCAGACCTTCTATGTGGGCAGCACCATCGACGGCACCGTCTTCCGCGGCACCCTGGGCCAGAAGGCCACCGAGGTCTTTCTGCCGCCTGTCTCCGAACGGCCCACCGCCATCGGCATGAAGGTGGACGAACAGGGCCGGCTGTATGTCGCGGGCGGCGGCAGCGGCAAGGTGTTCGTGTACGACACGGCGACCAAGTCGCTGATCAAGGAATTTGCCACGCCCGATACCACTGCCACCTTCATCAACGACGTGACCCTGACCCCGGACGCCGCGTATTTCACCGATTCGCGCCGCCCGGTGCTGTTCCGGCTGGGCCGCGATGCCTCGGGCCTGCAGACGCTGGAGCCGTGGCTGGACTTCACCGGCACGGCGCTGCAGTACCAGAGCGGCTTTAACCTCAACGGCATCGCGTCCACGCCCGACGGCAAGACCCTGATCGTGGTCCAGAGCAACACCGGCAAGCTGTTCCGCATCACTGTGGCCGACAAATCGGTGAGCGAGATCGATCTGGGGGGCAACACCGTGAAGAACGGCGACGGCATCCTGCTCAGCGGCCAGACCCTTTACGTGGTACGCAACCAGGACGTCATTATCGTGCCGGTCAAACTCTCGGCCGACTTCGGCAGCGGCACGCTGGGCACGCCGTTCAGCGACGCCAGCCTGCGCTACCCCACCACCATCGCCCAGGAGGGAGGGCGCCTGCTCGTCGTGAATTCTCAGTTCAACAAACGCGGCGAGGGCCTCAACCCGGAGCTGCCGTTCACCGTGTCCAGCGTGGCGATTCCCAAGTAAGCGGGGTACGGAGGAGGGGACCAGCGACCGTTCACTGGTCCCCTCCTCTTGCCTTACTGTGCTGCCGCCTCGGGCTCAGGCAGGGTCAGCCGCGTGACCGTCTGGGCCTTGCCATCCCGCAGGTGCAGGTGGTGGGTCAATCCTCCGGGCGCGTCGCTCTCCCGGTGGGCAATGACCATCACATGGGTGCCGCCGTGTACCAGGGCGGGCAGCAGGTCCAGGAAGTGGGCGCGGGCCTCCGGGTCCACGAAATCCAGCCCCTCGTCCAGAATCAGCACGGTGGGAGCGTGCACGACGGCGCGGGCGAGCAGCAGGCGGCGCAGCTGGCCCTGTGAGAGCCCGGTGGCCGGACGCTCGAGCAGGTCGGTGAGGTGCAGCTGCGCGGCGAGGGCCTCCACCTGCGCGTGTTCCGCAGCACTCAGGGCCGGAGAGAACCCTTCCGTGCCGGTCCACGCACTGCCGATCACGTCCCGGCCCGTCCACTCCCGCCGCTGGCGAATGCCGACCTCGGCTCCGACCAGCCCCACCGTGCGGCGGCGCTCGGTCAGCAGGTCCCGGCGCAGGTATGGCCGCCGCACGCTGCCGCCCAGGGCGGGGTGCAATTCGCCGGCAATCACGCGGGCCAGGGTACTCTTGCCGCTGCCGTTCTCGCCCGTGACCAGCCAGTGCTGCCCGGCTGCCCAGGTCCAGTTCAGGGGTCCCAGGGCGCGCACGCCGTTGCGCCAGACCTCGGCGTCCTGCAGGCGGATCAGGTCGTCGGTTCCGGGAGGTCGCGGCAGGTCCACCGTGCGGGACGAAGCGGGCGAGGTGGCCACCTCGCCACGGACCCGGCCCCCGGCGACCTGTACGGTGCGCCACGGCAGCGGCGGCGCTTCCTCGGGGCGGTGGGTGGCGAGGATCACGGCCACCCCGGACGCGTGGACGGCGGCAAGGACACCGCCCAGCTCGGCCCGCGCTCCGGCGCTCAGACCATCGGTGAATTCGTCCAGCAGCAGGGCCGGGGGCCGGGGCATCAGGGCGCGGGCGAGCACCACCCGCCGCCGCTGGCCGTGGCTGAGGGTCCGAAAGTCGCGGTCCAGCAGCGCTGACAGGTCCGTCAGCGCCACGACCTCGCTCAGCCGCGCCGCGGCCTGTGGGGTCGCGTCCCACAGCTTCAGGACGTCTCCCTCGAAGGCGGCCAGCAGCACGTCGCGCACGGTCTGGGCCCAGTCGCGGGTCAGGTAGAAGGCCTCGGCGTCCGGGCCCACCACCGACAGCTGCCGCCGGGCCTGCACCGCCGACGTCTGAAGTTCGCCGCCCAGCCGGTAGGTCCGCTCGCCGGCCACCGGGGCGACCTCGCCCGCAAGCAGCCGCAGCAGGGTGGTCTTGCCGCCGCCGTTCGGCCCCCACAGGCGCACGGCTTCGCCGGGGTGCACGCCCAGGGTCACGCCGCTCAGCAGGTCGCAGCCCCCGGCGCGCACGGTCACGTTCTTGAGGTCCACCAGCATCGCCGGCCAGTGTAGTGCCTGGGGCGGGCCCGGAGTCCGGCTGGGCGGGGAACTTTCTGCGCTGCCTCCACGTATTCCCGGGCAGGAGGAAAGACATGGGTGCACTGATCGTGATTGTTTTCTTGGTTCTGCTGGTGCTGGTGACCTTGCTGGCAGGAGTCAAGAGCGTGCCACAGGGGTACGAATGGACCCAGGAGCGCTTCGGCAAGTACCAGCGCAGCCTGCGGCCCGGCCTGAACCTGATCATCCCGTACATTGACCGCATCGGCCGGCGCGTCAACATGATGGAACAGGTCCTCGACGTGCCCAGCCAGGAAGTCATCACCCGCGACAACGCCCTGATCACGGTCGACGGCGTGGTGTTCTATCAGGTACTCGATTCGGCCAAGGCCAGTTACGAGGTGCGCAATCTGGAACAGGCCACCCTGAACCTCACCATGACCAACATCCGCACGGTGATGGGCAGCATGGATCTGGACGACCTGCTCAGCAACCGCGACTCCATCAACGCCCGCCTGCTCGCGGTGGTGGACGAGGCCACCGAGCCGTGGGGCGTCAAGGTCACGCGCATCGAGGTCAAGGACATCAAGCCGCCCGCCGATCTGGTCGCCAGCATGGGCCGTCAGATGAAGGCCGAGCGCGAGAAGCGGGCCAACATCCTGGACGCCGAGGGCTTCCGGCAGGCCGCCATCCTCAAGGCCGAGGGCGAGAAGCAGGCCGAGATCCTGAATGCCGAGGGCCGCCGGCAGGCTGCCTTTCTGGAGGCCGAGGCACGCGAACGTGAGGCCGCCGCCGAAGCCGAGGCCACCCGGCTGGTCAGCGAGGCGATTGCCGGGGGCAACGCGCAGGCCATCAACTACTTCATCGCGCAGCGGTACGTGGACGCGCTGCGGGACGTGGCGACCGCCCCCAACCAGAAGACCCTGATTCTGCCCATCGAGGCCACCAGCATCCTGGGCAGCCTGCAAGGCATCGCGGAGGTGGCAAAAGAAGCCTTCGGCGGGCGGAAGGGGTAGGGGCCGTGGACTGGCTTCCTTCCCTGGACCGCATCCTGCCCGGCCACTGGTGGGTGCTGGGCGCCGTGCTGCTGATGCTGGAACTGGCGGCGCCGGGCATCTTCTTCGTGTGGCTGGCGCTCGCCGCCTTCACGCTGGGCCTGATCGTGTTCGTGCTGCCGCTGGCCGTTCCCCTGCAACTGTTTCTCTTCGCAGTGCTGTGCATCGTGGCCGTGTTCGTGGGCAAGCGTTATGTGGGCCGCCTGATGCTGGGCGGACAGGACGGCGAGCGCCTGAACACCGGTGCCGGCCGACTGGTGGGCCGCACGGTCGTGGTCACGGCCGCGATTCGCAACGGGTCGGGCCGCGTGCGGGTCGGCGACAGCGAGTGGCGGGCCACCGGCCCCGACACCCCGGAGGGCGCGCAGGTCCTGATCGTGGGGGCCGAGGGCACCACCCTGACTGTCCGTGAAATCAGCGGAACGTGGGTGTAAGCGCAGCCGCCCAACGCACCCACAGACAGGTTCCAGACATGAAAAAGCCCCTCCGAAGATGGAGGGGCCTTTTTTGTAGAGGGGATCAGCGCTTGCTGAACTGGGGAGCGCGGCGGGCCTTCTTCAGGCCGTACTTCTTGCGCTCGACTTCGCGGGGGTCGCGGGTCAGCAGGCCCTTGGGCTTCATCTGCGCGCGGAAGTCGGGGTTGACCTTGAGCAGCGCGCGGGCGATGCCCAGCTTGATGGCGTCGGCCTGGCCGGTGGGGCCACCGCCGGTCACGGTGATGACGGCGTCGTAGCGGCCGGCCGTGGCGGTTTCACGGAAAGCCTGCAGGGCGTGCACGGCGCGCAGCAGGCCGCGGAAGTACGCCTGGAACTCCTTGCCGTTGACCATGATCTTGCCTTCGCCAGGGCGCAGGAACACGCGGGCGACGGCGGTCTTGCGGCGGCCCGTGCCGTAGAACTGTTCGGGTTGCTGGATCGCCATGATTATTTGACCTCTGCTTTGGTGTGCGCGGTGTTGCTGATTTCCAGTTTCTGCGGGTTCTGGGCCACGTGGGGGTGACGCTCACCGGCATAGACCTTCAGGCGGCTGTGCATGGCCCGGCCCTGACGGCCCTTGGGCAGCATGCCGTACACGGCGTGCTCGATCACGCGGTCAGGGTGCTTGGCCAGCGCCTGGCGGGCGGTTTCGGTCTTGAGGCCGCCCTGGTAGCCGGAGTAGCGGGTGTAGACCTTGCCGTCGAGCTTGCCGCCGGTCAGAACGACCTTCTCGGCGTTCAGCACGATCACGAAGTCGCCCTGAATCATGTTGGGGGTGAAGTCGGGGCGGTGCTTGCCACGGATGCGGCTGGCCACCACGGTCGCCAGACGGCCCAGGGGAACGTTGGCCGCGTCGACCACGATCCAGTTCTGCTCATCATTTTTAGGAACAAAGGTTTTCACGGGGGTACTCCATGCTGTTGTGGGATTTGGCGGCGACACGCCCCGTTCCAGCGGGGGAGAAGGTCCGTGCGTGTCCGGGTGCCCACCCGGTTATCCCGGCCCTACCAAGCGCGAGACACTAAAGGTCAAGGTATCAGATTTGGGCCCCTGGGAGCAAGGGCGCGCTCCGTGGCCCAGCGCGCACCGGACGGTGTGAGGAAGCGGGATGGAGGCCGGCCCGGACATCAGGCCGCCGGGAATCACGCAGAGGGAGTCTGATCCTTCAGCAAAAAGCGCAGGGCTTCGGGCAGCCGCGCGGCCCAGGCGCTCTCGCGGTGGATGCCCTGGGGATCGGCCTGGAAACGCAGCCGGTCGCCCATTCCCTTTTGCAGCAGCAGGTCGCGCATGGCGTGGGCGTCGTCCCAGTAGGCCTGCTGCCGCTCCGGATGGTCGGTGCCCTCCTGTCCGCCGATGTCCAGCCAGATCTTGCCGGTGGGCACCGGGCCGCTGCGCACGCGCCCGAAGGCCTCGCCCGCGCAGGCCCAGAACGCCGGACTCATCACGCCCGCGCCGCCAAACACGTCCGGGCGCGTGAGCACGGCGTGCAGGCTGATCAGCCCGCCCATGCTGCTGCCCACCACGAGGGTGTGGGCCGGGTCCGGCAGCGTGCGGAAGCTGCTGTCCACCTGCGCCTTGACGCTGTTGATCAGAAAGGCCACGTAATCGTCGCCCCCGCCCCCACCCCGCTCAGACGGAAAGTCGGGGTGACGCACGGGGCTGTACTCGTGATAGCGCCGCTCATTCGCGTTGGGGATGGCGATGGCGATGGCTTCCAGGTCCTCTGCGGCCAGTTCGGTCAGGGTCTCGTCGGCCCTCCACTCGCCATTGTAGCTGGTGGCCTCGTCAAAGACATTCTGTCCGTCATGAAAGTAAACCACCGGGTAGGCCCGCCCGGTGTCGGTGCTGTACGACGGGGGGAGCCACGCCAGAACGGTGCGCGGCGCGTGGTGTTCGTCGCCGATGGCCTCCCACTGCAGCAGCGTCCCCGTGACCGTGCTGTCCGGCCGGGCGGCGTAGGGTGCCCAGCTCATGCGCCCACCCCGACACCCGATTCGGTCAGGTACTCCATGGCCAGGCGGTACCCGAAAAACCCCAGGCCGCTGATCTTGCCCCGGCACACCGCCGCCGTGACCGAGACGTGCCGGAACGCCTCGCGGGCGTCCACGTTGCTGATGTGGACCTCGACCACCGGCAGCGGCTGTCCGGAGATGGCGTCGCGCAGCGCGTAGCTGTAGTGCGTCAGTGCGCCGGGGTTGATCACGATTCCGGTAAAGCCCTGCTCCTGCGCTTCCTGCACCCATTCCAGCAGCTGGCCCTCGAAGTTGCTCTGACGAAAGGTGACGGTCTCGCCAAGCTCTGCGCCCCACGCCTCACACTGCCGCTCCAGGTCCTCAATGGTCTGTGAACCGTATACACCCGGTTCGCGCAGGCCGAGGCGATTGAGGTTGGGGCCGTTGAGGATCAGCAGCATGGATGGAGGGTAGCAGGGCCGGACGCAGGCGGCAGCGCAAGTCGGGATACGTCGAGATACAGGAGAGAGGCGCAGAAGGGCCCGGCGAAGCTAGCCCGGGCCACCCAGCGAAGCTGACCCCTGAACATCAGCCTGCCAGCGGCCGAACTCCGCCCGCAGGACGGCCTCGGGCACCCGTGCCAGATACGGACGGGCCAGGTCGTGCAGCAGCACAAAGCGCACGCCGTCGGCGTCGGCCTTCTTGTCGCGGGCCATGTAGGGCATGACCTGCTCGAAGGTCAGTGGGGGCAGGGGCGCGGGCCGCTGCCAGCGCAGGAATGCATGGGTGTGGGGCGTCAGGTCGGCTCCACCCAGGGCGCGGGACAGGAGGGCCGCGTAATGCAGGCCGTACCCCACCGCCTCGCCGTGTGGAACCGCATGATGGGTCACCGCTTCCAGCGCGTGTGCCAGCGTGTGGCCGAAGTTCAGAAAGGCACGTTCGCCGCGCTCCGTGGGGTCACGGGTCACCACGCCGGCCTTGACGGCAATGGCGTCGGCCAGGGTGTCTTCCAGATTCGTGCCGCCGGGGCGGAATTCTGGTGAGAGGACCCGCGGCAGCAGGCTGGGATCGGCGATCAGGCCATGCTTGTATGCCTCGGCCGCACCCTCGCGGAAGACCGCATCCGGCAGTGTGGCCAGCGTGTCGGTGTCGCACCACACCGCCTGCGGGGGCCAGAACGCTCCGACCAGATTCTTGCCCTCGGGCAGGTTCACGCCGGTCTTGCCGCCCACCGCCGCGTCCACCATACCCAGCAGGGTGGTGGGGGCGGTGTAGAACGCCACCCCGCGCAGGTAACTCGCCGCCGCAAAACCGGCCAGATCGGTCGCCGCGCCGCCGCCCAGTCCCACCACCGCGCCGTCACGCGGAATGTTCGCGGCGGCCAGTCGCGACAGCACGCCGCTCAGCACCTCCAGCGTCTTGCAGTCATCCCGGGCGGGCACGGCGATGGTCTCGGTGGGGGAGAGGGCGGCCTGGGCGCGCTCCACGAAGGCGGCGGGCAGGTCGGCCGGATGAATCAGGGCGATGTGGCGCTGGGGCACCTGCAGGCCGCGCAGCAGCCCCGGCCCCACCGTGACCGTATAGGGCGGCGGGCCACCAACTTCAATCTGCCGCACGGTCGCTCACGGCCTCGGCCTCGGGGCGCTCGGTCCAGGCGTGGTAGGCGTCGGACCACGCCCACAGTCGCTCGATGATCTCCTCCACGATCTCCTCGGAGGGCCGCCCGTCGCTGTGAACGTGGATGGTGCCCTGGCGGTACACACCCTCACGCTCGTCCATCAGGCTGCGGATGCGGCCCAGGGGGTCCTCGACGCGCAGCAGCGGACGGTCGCTGTGCTTGGTGCGCTGATAGACGGTCTCGGGCGTGGCCCACAGCACGACGACCGGGCCGCGTTCCAGCAGGGCGCGGCGGTTGTCCTCATGAATGAAGGTGCCCCCCCCCAGACTGATGACCGCGTGTTCCAGCCGCGACACCCGGCGCACGACCTCGGCCTCGCAGGCGCGGAAGTAGCTCTCGCCCTCCTGTGCGAACACCTCGGGAATGCTCTTGCCCACCACCCTGGTAATCAGCTTGTCGGTGTCCACGAAATGCAGCGCCAGCGCACGGGAAAGTTCCCAACCCACACGGCTTTTTCCGGTTCCCATGAAGCCTGCCAGAGCCACCCAGTCGACTGGGCGTTCGATCAGGCCCGAACTGAACATGGGGGACAGTCTAAGCGACTCGCCCGTAAGCGGCGTAACAATGGCACGATCTGAGGCTGCTTCCGGCGGCTCGGGTGGGAAAGTCAACAGCCCGTGCAGGGCGTGCTGCACACGCTCGGCGAGGAGGCCGGTGAGCGGGGTATCAGGCGGGGCGGGCGCGGAGGCCGCTGCCCCAGCAGGATCGGCACCCATGACGGTCAGTAGGTCTGGGCGTAGGCGCGGGCCGCCGATACGCGCTCCTGCACCTCGGCCAGGGTATCGCCGCCGAACTTTTCCAGGACCGCGTCGGCGAGCACCCAGCCGATCACGCACTGCAGAATCACCCCGGCGGCGGGCACGGCGGTGGTGTCGCTGCGCTCACGGGCCGCGTCGGAGGCCTCGTGAGACACGACATTCACAGTGGGCAGCGGTTTCATCAGCGTGGCAATCGGCTTCATGGCGACCCGCACGACCAGTTCCTCGCCGTTGGTCATGCCGGCCTCCAGCCCGCCCGCGCCGTTGGTGTCGCGGGCGTAGGTGCCCTCCCGGTAATGAATGGCGTCGTGGACGCCGCTGCCGGCCTTCAGGGCATTGTCGAAGGCCCGTCCGACCTCCACGCCCTTCATGGCCTGCACGCTCAGGCACGCCTGGGCAATGCGTCCGTCGAGTTTGCGGTCCCAGTGGACGAAGCTGCCCAGGCCCACCGGCAGCCCCCGGAAGCGCACCTCCAGGATGCCGCCCAGCGTGTCGCCGTCCTTCTTGGCCGCGTCGATGCGCTCGCGCATCTGCTGCGCGGCGTCGGCGTCGGGTGTGCGCAGATCGCTGTCCTCAATGGCGTCCAGGGCGTCCCAGCTGAAGGCCTGCCGGGTCTCGATGCCGGCCAGGCTCGCCACGTAGTTCGCGCCCTGCACGCCCAGTTCCGAGAGCAGCTTGAGGGTCACGCTGCCGACCGCCACCCGCGCGGCCGTCTCGCGGGCGCTGGCGCGTTCCAGCACGTCGCGCAGGTCCTTGTGGCGGTACTTGATGCCGCCGGTGAGATCGGCGTGGCCGGGGCGGGCGTCGGTCAGGGCCTTCTTGCGCGGCTCGCCCCCCGGCTCGGGCGACATGATCTCGGTCCAGTTGCGGTGGTCCTTGTTCTCGATGGCCAGCGTGATGGGCGCACCCGTGGTCCGGCCTGCCCGCACGCCGCTGAGGATGGCCGCCTCGTCGGTCTCGATGACCATGCGCCGCCCGCGTCCGTAACCGCCCTGCCGCCGCCGCAGCCACGGATCGATGTCGCCCTTGCCCAGCGGCAGACCCGACGGCACCCCCTCGATGATGGCCGTCAGCTGCGGCCCGTGTGATTCCCCGGCGGTCAGATACCTCATATGGATGGACTGTAGCGCCCGCCCGTCCGGCGGCCCCACACCATGACCAAACAGGGGCCGGGGCAACACGAAAACGTCCCCACGCCGGAGCGGGGGACGCTGGAAGGAGAAGGGGGGCTTTACTGAACGATGGTCCCCGTGATGACCACCAGCAGTTGGGACTGTGTGCGGTTGGTGCTCTGTTTTCCGAAGGCTGCGCCGATCACCGGGAGGCTGCTCAGGAAGGGCGTGCCTGCCTTGGTGTTGCTTTCCTTGGTGCTGAGCAGCCCGCTCAGGAGCACCGTCTGACCGCTTTTGAAGGTGATCAGGCTCTGCGCCTCGCTGTTGGTGAACTGCAGGACGTTGGGCAGTCCCGTTTCGGGGATCGGGCTGGTCAGGGAGTTGACCTGACCGCGCACCCGCAGGGTAATCGAGCCGTCGGGGGCGACCTGGGGGCTGAAGAAGTCCAGGTTCACGCCGTAATCGATCTGCTTTTCAATGTTGCCCGCGCTGGACGGGATGTTCAGTTCCAGGCGTCCGCCGCTCTTGATGCTCGCCGCCGCCGCGCTGGAGGCATTCTGGGTGTTGCCGCCGCCGCCCAGCGAACGCTGCCCGCTCTGCATGGTTACCGAGCCGTCATAGACGCTCTTGGACATGCCCTGAGATTCCAGGGCGTTCAGGGTCGGCCCCAGGTTGAAGCCCACCAGGCTGCGGGTGGGGTCGAAGGAGGCCGCCAGCCCGCCGCCGCCCAGGCTGACATTGAAGCCGCCGAAGCCGAGTTTCCAGTCCACGCCCAGGCTGCGCGCCGCCGTCTCGTTGATCTCCTGAATGCGGACCTGCACGTTGATCTGCGGAACGACCCGGTCGAGCTGCGGCACCAGCTCGGCGATCTGCTCCACCTGGGTCTGGGTGCCGCGCACGATCAGCGAGTTGGTTCGCACGTCGGCGATGATGGTCGCTCCGTCCGGGGTTGTGGCCGCCGGGGTCGCCTTCTGGGCGGCCGCGTCGGTCTGACCCGCGCTGGTCTTGGTGGTCGGCACGGTCACGGTCACGGCGTTGCCGTTGGCGTCGGTGGCGTTGACCGGCACGTTGGCGAGGTTCGGGGTGGCGGGCGTCAGGTCACGGGCCAGCGTGCCTTCCAGGGTGGCCTTGACCTCCTCGGCGCTGGCATTGATCAGGGTAAAGACGCGCTGGACGGTCTGGGCTCCCGCCGCCACCGGTGCGGCGCGGTCCACCTGGGCCACCAACGCCAGGGCCGCGTCAATCTGGGTCTGGGTGCCGGAGAGGATCAGCTGACCGGTGGTGCCGACCGGCGTGATCCGGAGCTCGGGGTACTGGGCCTTGAACACGGCGCTGATGTCGTCCTGCTGCCCCTTGACGGTGTAGACGCGCTGCACGATCTGGGGCGGCTGCACGGCGGTGACGGGGGAAGCCTGTCCGTTGTTTTGGGCCGCGATGATCTGCGAGAG
Organism: Deinococcus aerophilus; assembly: GCF_014647075.1. Classification (NCBI taxonomy): domain Bacteria; kingdom Thermotogati; phylum Deinococcota; class Deinococci; order Deinococcales; family Deinococcaceae; genus Deinococcus; species Deinococcus aerophilus. Next base: position 47,880 of record NZ_BMOM01000013.1, read on the forward strand.
CAGCCGCTCGACCTGCGCGACTTCCTGGTTGGTGCCCCGGATGATGATGCTGTTGGAGGTGGGTTCGGCGACGATGCGCATGGTGGGCGAGTCGAGGATGATCTCTTCCTGGGTCGCCTCGGTGGTGCTCGCACTGGCCTGAGGTCCGGCCGCATTGGTCTGGCTGCTGGTGATCTGCTTCAGACTGCCAAAGGACAGCTTGAGCTGACGCTCGGTGGCCGCCGCGCTCAGGGCGCTGGGCAGCCGGACAATCTTCTGGATAGGCTTGATGCCCACGCGCAGCACCGGCTTGCTGCCGATGGACAGCGACTCGTAGCTCAGGCCATAGATGTCGAGCACCAGGGGCCAGACCTCATTGAAGGGCTTGTTCTTGAAGGAGTAGCCCACGATGTTGCTGGCGTCGGTGGCGGCTGCCGGGGTGCCGGGGGGCATGACCGAGACGCTGTTGGCCTTCAACACCGCGTCCACGGACGGCTCGATGATGATCTCGTAGCCCGCGCTCATCGCCAGGGCAATCAGCATGGAGGCGAGGTCGCTGCCCGTGCGCCGGACCTCGAAGGTGACGGCGGACCCCGACAGCTGGGGATCGGCGATGCGGGCGCTGGAGGGCAGCGACAGGGGGGACGTGGGGGCGGGAGCGGTCTGCGCGGCGGCCATGCCGAGCGCGGCGGTCAGCAGGAGTGCGAATCGGTTAATCATGGCTCACCTTTTGTCCAGTGCGAGGGTTTTGAGGTCGTTGCCGAGGGCCAGGACGGCGCTGTTCGTGCTGACTTCCTTGACCGTGACCTGAGAATCGGGAAGGGTCTGTCCCACCGCAACGACCACGAAGCCGTCCTTGCTGCGGAAGATGGCGGTGTTCACCGGCCCGAGCACTGCGGCGTCGAAGGCCAGGTCATGGGCCTGCAGGTACTGTTCCAGCGGGTTGGCGGCAGGAGCAGACGCGTCCGGGGAACCGGCGGCCTGACCGCCCAGGCCCAGCTGCGTGATGACCTGAGGCGTGCCTGGGGTGGGCAGGCTGGTGGGGGCGTCTCCAGCGGCGCCGAGGCCAGCGCTGGGGTTGCCGGGGGCGGTCGTGCCGACGGTCGGAGCACTGGGCGCGGGGGTGGCTCCGGCCGGGGAGGGGGCCGGGGTGCCCGCCGCAGGCACACGGGTCACCTGGGGCACGCGCACGCCGGTGACGGGCGGAACGATGGGCTTGGGCGGGGGAACGACCACCGGTGCCGGTGCCGGTGCCGGCACGGCGGGAGTGGCCGCCATGGGGTTGGCCGGGCTGGGCAGCGCCGCGCTGCCGTCGCCTCCGGGAATCACGGGGATGGGGAGGGCGCCGCCGCTGATCGGGCTGTCGGCAATGGGAGCGCCGCTGACCGGGCCGGACGCCACGCTGACGCTGCCGCTGGCACCGGGAATGGGGCTGAGGGCCAGCGGGCCGGTGCCGGCAGTATTGACCGGCGACAGGGCCACGGGCGCGGCGGGGCGCGGCACACTCACCGGTGCGCTGGCGGTCGGCACGGGCGCAATCGTGGGGGCGGGGGCCGCCGCGCTTCCGGGCTGCTCGTCGAGGTTCAGGGGACGGAACGGGTTGGCGCTGGGCGCCGTGGCCACCACGGCCTGCGGGTTGATGCCGCTGGGGGCCGCCGGAGGAGCCGTTTCTTCAGGCGCCGTGGGAAAGGGAGGAATGGTCTCGACCTCTACCGGGCCGTTCGCCTCGACGGTCAGGGCAGGGCTGGGAGCGCTGGCATCAGAGGGGGTTCCGGCGGGCGCGACCGGTACGGTCTGCGGTACGGGGGCGGGCGTGGGGCGGGGTCCACTGCTGGCCGGGGCGCTGGCAGCGCCGTCAGGCTGCGGTCCGGCCAGCTCTTCGGCGTCACGGCTGCTCGTCCACAGGTACCACGCGCCGATCAGCGCCACCATCACGAGCAGCAGCAGCAGCAGCTTCATCTCGCGGGACAGGGCCACGGCAGAAACCTTCGTGGGGGCCTTCTGGACGGTCTGCTCGGGCTGGGTGGCTTTCTCGGGGGCGCGCGTCACTGGACTCCTCCTGGCGTGCTGGCCGGGGCGGGGGGGGCGCTCGGGGCACTGGGGGCGGACGTCTCGCCGGCGGGCGCGCTGGCCGCCTGCGCCGGGTCGAAGGTGTAGACCGTCAGGCCCAGCGTGCCCTCCAGATCAGGATTGAAGCTGGTCGCGGTGGGCAGCTGAAACGCCACGCTGCTCACGGTGGTAAAGCGCCCGGCAGTCTCCAGCGTCCGCAGCGTCTCGAACAGCTGCGAGAACTTTCCGCTGATGCCCAGGTTCAGCCCGATGGGCCGGACGCCGCCGGGAAGCCCGTCTGCCTGACCGCCCTGCACGGTGAAGTTGTTCATGGTCGCGCCGGTGGCCGCCGTGGTCTGGCGCAAACCGTCGAGGACGGAGCCGAAATTGGCGGTGCTGGGCAACGCAGTGAGAAATTCCTGCTGGGTGACGCGCAGCTGGGCCACGTTCTCGCGCAGGGCCGGCACCTGGGCCACGTTGGAGCGCAGTTTGATGGCCTGGGTCTGCAGCGGTTCCAGCTGGCCGCTCAGATCTGCGATCTGCTGCTGCCGGGGCTGGAAACGCAGGACATACCACAGCACGAGCACCAGAAAGCACACCGCGAGCACGATGAGGAAAATGTTTTTGGGAGACAGTCTGTTCTTAGTTGGCACGGCCCGCTCCTTGGGTGGCGGCCGGGGCGGCAGGGGCCGCCGCCGGAGCTGCCGCTGGGTCTGTCGGGGCAGCGGCATCCTGAGCCGCCGCGCCGACGATGCCCACGGTGGCCGAGAAGGTGTACAGCCCCTTGTCCTTGTCGTTTTGCAGCGAGCGGAAGTTCACGCCGAAATTGGGGTCGGTCTCGAAGGTCCTCAGCAGGTTGACCACCGCCTGCTGGTTGCGCGCCGAGCCGGTCAGCTCGACCTCGCGGGTGACGTTCTTGCCCACGTAGATGCCGCCCTGTTGCAGGGTGCCCAGGTTGTCGGCGTTGATGTTGTGAATGCTCATGGTCTGGACCGCCACGCTGCTGTCGTTGGGCAGCCGGGCCGTGAAGGCGGCCAGGTCATTGGTCCAGTAGGTCTTGGTTGCGCGCAGCTGTTCGGCCACCCCGGTCACCTGCTCGAGCTGATTCTTCTCCGCCATCAGGGCCCGGAACTCTCTTTCGGCCGGGCCCAGGGCGGTGATCTCGCCGTTCAGGGCGTCGATCTGGCGCGTCAGGTCGCCCACACGGGTGGCGGTGATCACTTCCGGAATCAGGATGGCCGCGGCGGTCAGCGGAACCAGGGCGTAGGCGGCGAAACGCCACACGCTGGGTTCGGAGCGCACGCGGTACTGCGCGGGCAGCAGGTTGATCTCAATCACGGCCGCTCACCCCCCGCAGCGCCAGCCCCAGCGGCACCGTGAACTCCGGCGCATTGACCTGCAGGTAGCCGGTATCCACGTTGGCCTGATCGGTCTGCACGCTCAGCCACGGGCTGGCGATCTCGACCCGGAAGCCCAGTGCGTCGCTGATGGCCGCCGCCAGGCCGCGCAGCTTGGCCCCGCCGCCGGAAAGAAAGGTCCGGTCAATCACCACGTCGCCGCTCTGCACGCGGTAGAACTCCAGCGACCGGCGGATCTCGGTGATCAGGTCTCCCAGCACGGGCCGCACAACCTCGAAGACCCGCGCCGGACTGTACTGCTCGCGCGCCATGTCGAAGTTGAGCAGGTCCTCCTCGTCCTCGGTGGGGGTGGTCGCCGTGGCGTAGCCCATCTTGACGTCCTCGGCGGCGTTGAAGTCCAGATCGAAGGCTTTTTGCAGCGCGGTGGTGAAGTCGTCGGCCGCCACGTTGATGTTGCGGGTCATCAGAACCCGTTCGCCGCGCACCAGATTGATCACCGAGCTGCTCGCGCCGATCTCCATGGTCAGCGCCACCTCGTCGGCCTCGGTGTAGTTGATGCCCGACAGGGTGGTCTTGTTGAGGTGCTCGCCCAGCAGGTTGCCGCGCAGGGCCCGCAGCGCCGAGAAGCTCTTGAGGTCGATCACCGTGGGTTCCAGGCCCGCGAGCCGCAGCACCTCGATCTGCCGGGCCACCGCTTCGGTGGGGGCAGCGGCGATCACGACCTCCATCTGGCCGTCCTCGGGGATGGTGGCGGGGTCGTCGAGCAGGTCGAAGTCCATGCTCACGTCATCAATGGGGTACGGAATGTAGCGCTCGGCCTCCCACTTGATGGCCTCCTGAAGGTCCTTGCGGTCCATCTTGGGCACCATGATGTTGCGCGTCACGGCCGACTGATTGGGCACGGCGGTGACGGCGTAGCGGGTGGTGATGCGGTGCTCGGCGAGCAGGCCCTTGAGCGCGGTGGCGACGGCCTGCGGCTCGATCACCATGCCGTCGCGCATGCTGCCGACGGGTGTGGGGGTCATCACGGCGTGTTGCAGTGACGGCGGCGCGCCGGCCTTCAGCACCACCACCTTGATGGCGCTGGTGCCGATCTCCACACCCAGCGCGGTGGGCCGCGGATTGACTAAGCGTTGAATAAAACTCGACATTCTCCCTCCAGAAGGGGGTGGATTTAAGGGTTTCTCATCTGGTGGAGCCTGTCTGGGGGCCGATGAGGAGAACATGGCTGCGGGCGAGGGGGCCGGGAAAGGAGAGGCGCATGGACGCCTTCATGCAACCATTCCACCGCTTACCGAACTCTGACACCCTCCGTATGCGCTGCCATGCGGGCTTTTTCTGTGCCTGACCGCCCGGTTCCGGCGTCCCGCACTTGCCTGTCCCCAGGCAACATGAAGGGCCGGACCCCGGCGCACAGAGCGGCGGAGCAGAAGGGGGGCCCGCAGCCAAGCGGTCCCGAGGTCAGCGCTCCTGCAGGTCTACGCCAAAGGACCGCACCTGGCCGTCCGGGCTGACGGTCACGACCTCCGAGCCGACGAGGCCGACCCGGCCCGGTCCGTGGGCTACCGTGGCCACCACCCGGCCCGTCGCGTCGAGCCGCTCTAGCCGGGTGCCACTCAGGCGGTAGCGGCCAGACACGGTGACCACTGCGGGCAGATCCGCCGACTGTGCCCCGGTGGGTGTGGCCACCAGCAGCGGTCCAGCTCCCTGTTCCAGCCGCGCGCCGTCGGAAACACGCATCAGGTTGCCTGCCAGCAGCACGTAATCGTTGCCGTCTCCGCCGGTCAGGGCCGCGGTGGGGCCGCCGATCACCCCGCGGGTGTCGGCCCCCGCATAGGTGACGGCGCTGCCGTCCTCGCGGTAGATCCGGGTGGTGCTCAGGGCGGTGACCCGGCCCGCCACCACGGTCTGTGCCGAGCGGTCCAACGTGACCACCGCGCCCGGCCCCGGAACAGCGGCCCAGGCGTCTCCACCGTTCCAGCCCACGTCCACGGCGGGCGGTAGTTTGGGGCAGTTTGGCCGGTAGGAGGGCGCGCGCGCCACGCACGCCCGACCGCCCGCAACCCACGCCACGCCCTCGGGACCAAAGGCGGCGCGGAAGGTGGGGTCGGCCGGCGCGGCCGTGGAGGACGGGGCGGCCCTGACCACGGGCCGGGTGGGTGCGGGGACACAGGCGGCCAGCACACACAGGCCGAAAGCCACGGTCAACAGGGAGCGCATGCGGCCATTGTTCCTGGCCCCCGGCTGAGGGGCGTGAGGCGGCTGGCTCTTCAGCCGGGCCTCCCGTCCGCATCCCGATGGCGCAGCAGGGCGTCCACCACCACATCCAGCCCCACGCCCTCCTGGGCCCGCCGCTCGGGGGTCCAGGAGATGCCCCGGCTGGCCTTGACGAGCACCACGTCGCCGTCCCGGACCTCGCTGAGCAGATCGGTCAGCAACTCGGGCACGCTGGCATGGGCCCGTTCCCCCAGTTCGGCGGCAAAGGCCCCCACGCCGAAGGTCAGATCGGCACACGCCCGCGCTTCCCGGCCCACGGCCGCGTGCAACTCGCGCTCGGTCTCGCCGAGTTCCAGCATGCGCCCCAGTACGCTGATGCGGCGGCCGGGCAGGGCATGCAGGGCGTTCAGTGCGGCGCTGACGGCCACCGGTGAGGCGTTGTAGGCATCGTCAATCACGGTGAAGCGGCCTCCGTGCACGCGGTAGCGCCCGCCCGGGACGCTGACCTCGCCCAGTCTTCCGGCCGCCTCTGCCACGTTCAGCCCCGCTCGCTGTGCCAGCACCAGCCCCAGGACGGCAGCCTCAGCCTGGACGCGGGCGGCCAGGGGAAGGCTCACCGTCTGGCCGCCGAAGGTGAAGGTGACGCCCTGTGGAGTGATGCTCAGTTCCTGGCCTGCGTGCGTCACATTCCCGAATCCATAGCTCTCGACCCCTGGACGGTCAGCGTAGAACGGCGCGGCCTGTGCCCCCACCAGCCCGCGCACTCTCTCCAGCAGGACGCCCTTCTCGCGGGCGATGTTCTCTATGCTGCCCAGCTGTTCCAGATGCGCGGGACCGATGCTCGTGACCACCCCCACGTCCGGGCGCACCAGATCCACCAGTTCAGCCATCTCGCCCAGGCGGTCGATGCCCATCTCGACCACCAGCGGCCGGGGCGAGGCTCCGTACTCGATCAGAAAGCACGCGATGGCGGGTGGCGTGTTGTACACCGGCATGAAGTGGGCGCCCAGCGCCGCCGCCGCATAGGCCTTGGCGGTCGTCTTGCCCGCACTGCCGGTGATGCCCACGACCAGGGGATTCCGGGCCCGCTCGGCCCGTGCCCAGGCGAACAGGGCGGCCTGCGCGTCGTCCACCCGCACGGCGCGCGGCACGTCCAGATCGGTGAGTACAAAGGGAGCGCCCGCCTCCAGCGCCGCCTCCACGAAGCGGTTGCCGTGCATCTTCTCGCCGGGCAATGCCACAAAGGCCACCTTGGGAGAGGCCTCGCGCGAGTCCCAGGTCAGGCGGGCGGCAGGCCGGGCCTGCGGGTGAACGGCGGCGGAAAAGGGCAGGGCGGCGTGGGGATCAGGCATCGGGCCCAGGATATTCGCTAGCCTGGAGTGCGTGAGCGACCACCACCTGAACAGCAACCACATCCACACCGTCTGGGACCGGGCGCTGCCCCCCGCGCTGGAGGTCCGGCCCGGTGACACGGTGACCCTCGAGACCCTGGACGCCTCGGACGGAGGAGTGGCGCGGCGGGTGGTGGCCGGAGAGCTGCAGACCCCCGCCGCTCTGGAGGCCCTGATCCGCGCCGATGCGTGTCCTGCCCGTACAGGACCGCGCGGCCACCCGCTGACCGGTCCGGTCTTCGTGGAGGGGGCGCAGCCGGGCGACGCCCTGAAGATCGAGATGCTGGAGATCGTGCCCGCGGCCTGGGGCTGGACCGGCTGTCGTCCGGACGGCATTGGTCTGTTGGACACCGCGCTGGCGGAGGAGGGCCTCCAGCCCTACACCCATTTCTGGGACCTGCGGGCCGGCGGACACACGGAGTTCCTGCCCGGTATCCGCCTGCCCCTCGCACCGTTTCCGGGAGTGGTGGGGGTGGCCCCGGCAGCAGACGGGCCGCACCCCACCGCCCCGCCCCGGCAGGTGGGCGGCAACATGGACATCCGGCAACTGGTGGCCGGCAGCGTGTTGTACTTGCCGGTGGAAGTTCCCGGCGCGCTGCTCTCGGTGGGCGATCTGCACGCTGCCCAGGGCGACGGCGAGCTGTCCGGCACCGGCATCGAGATGGCGGGCCAGATCACGGTGCGGCTCACCCTGGAACGCGGCGCGCACCTGGAAACGCCCGAGTTCACCACCCCGACCTCTGGCGGGCACAGCGCGCGATGGCACGCGACCACCGGCCACCACCCCAACCTGATGACGGCGGCCCGCATCGCCCTGCGCGCCCTGCTGCGGCGGCTGCAGGCCCGCGGCCTGAGTCTGGAACAGGCCTACGTGCTGTCCAGCGCGTGTGTGGACCTCAAGATCAGTCAGGTCGTGGACGCGCCGAACTACACGGTCAGCGCCTTCCTGCCGCTGGACATCTTCGTGGAGTGAGGCGAGGGCGGCGGAGCGCGGCCGCCCTCCACTCACTCGGTCTATTCCAGGGTGACCAGATAGTCGTACAGGTCCGGTCCGCCCGCGTGCACCTCGACCTCGGCCATGCTGAATTCCTGGCCGATGCGCCCGGCTAGGGCTTCCAGGTCCTCCTGGGTTTTCTGTGGTCCGCCGAACACCGTGATGATCTCCTGCCCGGCGTAGGCGGCCCCCAGCATCTTCAACACGCTGTCCTCGGGGCTGCCGCCCGCCTGCACAAGTTCGTCGTCCTGCAGGCCGATCACGTCGCCCTCGGCGATGTCCAGCGTGTCGCCATTCTTGGTGGTGATGTTGGTGGTGCGGCTGGCGCGCGTGACCTCGAAGGTGGTGATGGCCTGCGCCGCCTGAGTCATGGCCTCTTTCAGTTCCTCGGCAGCGACATCAGGCTGAAAAGCCAGCGCCGCGCCGATGCCCTGCCCGAGCGTGCGCGTGGGAATCACGACCGCGCGGCCTTCCATCAGCTCCATCGCCTTCTCGGCGGCCATCAGCACGTTCTTGTTGTTGGGCAGCACGATCACGCGCTCGGCGCTGACCGAGCGAACGGCGTCCACGATGTCCTGCACGCTGGGGTTGGCGGTCTGCCCGCCAGAGACGATGCGCGCTCCCAGGCTGCGGAACAGCTTGACCAGACCGTAGCCGTTGGCCACGGCGACCAGTCCCGAGGGGGCCAGCTCCTCCTCGGCCCGCGCCATGGCCCCGACCATGCCCAGGATCTCGGTGTGCTGCTCGGACATGTCCTCGACCTTGGTCTTGAGCATCTTGCCGTGGCGGCCCACCGTCGCGAGCAGTTCATCGGGCTCGTTGGTGTGGATGTGGCCCTTGACGTACCCTTCTGCGCCCACCACCAGCAGGCTGTCGCCGTAGGGGCTGACCAGTTCGCGGATCTCCTCGATGGGCTTGGTCGCCCCGGACATCAGGAACTCGGTGCAGAAGCCGAACTCCTCGTTCTCGAACTGCTGCTGCGCGTAGTGCGTGATCTCGGGTGCCTCGGGCAGCGCGTCGCCGCGCAGCTCGGCGAGCATGCCCTGCACGATGTACAGGTAGCCCTGGCCGCCGCTGTCGATCACGCCGGCCTGCTTCAGTGCGGGCAGCATCTCGGGCGTCTGGTCGAGCAGTTCCTGGCCCTTGAACAGCGCATTTTCCAGCACCATATCCACGCTCTGGCCGCGCGCTCCCTCGGCCACGCCGCGCGCCACGGTCAGAATGGTGCCCTCCACCGGCTTCATGACCGCGCCGTACCCGCTTTTCTGGGCGGCCTGGAATGCGCGGGCCAGCAGCGCGGCGTCCACCTCGGCGCTGTCCTTGATCGTCTCGGCAAAGCCCTTGAGCAGTTGCGAGAGGATCACGCCGCTGTTGCCGCGCGCGCCGAGCAGCGCGCCGTAGCTGATGGCGCGGGCCACGCTGGGCATGCTGTTCTCATCACAGGTGTCGAGTTCGCGCCGCACCGACTGCATGGTCAGGTGCATGTTCGTGCCGGTGTCGCCGTCGGGCACCGGGTAGACGTTCAGGGCATTGACCTCCTCGCGGTACACGCCCAGCCAGTCGGTGGCGTAGCGCAGCATGCGGGCCAGGTCGGCGGGTTTCAGGGTGGAGGGGTGCTCAGACACGCTGGACCCCCACGGCGTGGACGCGGGTGGCGGCCAGCTCAATGCCCGCCTGGTTCCTGACCGTGTGCTCTACCCGCTCGATGATGTTGCGCGCCACCGTGGGAATGCTGACGCCGTAGGCCGCCACGATGTACAGGTCGGCGGTGTACTGGCCTCCGTCCTTGTCCTTGCCGATGACCACGCCGTCACTGACGTTGGCGCGGCCAAGCACGCGGCTCAGGCCTTCTTTCAGGTTGGCGGGAGCCATGCCCACCACTCCCGGAATTTCGTGGGCAGTCAGCCCAATCAGTGAGGCGAGCGCCGCCTCCGTAATTTGTATGGAACCAGTCACAGTACCGCCGAGTATAGGGGAGAAGGCGAACCGAACAGAAAACAGGATGGTGAGCGGGAAAGGCTGGAACGTGCGAAGTCGGGAAGCCCGGCACCGTCTGCCGTCACGGTTCGGGTTCTGTCTGCAGGCCGGTGCGTGCTTTACTTCCGCCATGCAACTTGTGGATTCACTGGAGCGCGCCGACCTCTCGCTGACGTTCATGGGACCGGACGCGGCCCATCCCGAACGGCTGACCCGTGGCCTGAAAGCAGGTGAGGTGCGGCTGCTGTCCCGCGGCGCAGACGGCGACGGAGCGCTGGCCCTGACCCCCGCAGACGCTCAGGAGGCCCGGGAGGTGGGGGCGGCGCTGGCGAAGCTCGCCCGTGAGCTGAAGGCCACCTCGGTGCAGGTCACCGCCACCGACCACGCCGCCGCCCTCGCGGCCGCGATCCTGGCGGCGGCGTGGCAGGACCGGCGCTACAAGGGCAGCGGTGAGGAGAACGCGGCGCAGCTGCAGGTCGGGGGGCTGGACGCCGCCGCCTCGGCGCACGTCCGGGGAGTCTCGGCGGGCGTGACCTTCGCGCGCGAACTGGTGAGTGCGCCCGCCAACCACCTCAACCCGGCGACCCTGGCGAAGGAAGCCCAGACCCTCGGGGCCCACGGCCTGAGCGTGGAGGTCTGGGACGGCGGGGCCATCGAGGCGCGCGGCATGGGGCTGCTCGCTGCGGTGGCGGCGGGCAGCGCCACGGGGCCGCGCCTGATCCGCCTGACGCTGTCCGCCCGCGGCGAGGTTCAGCGGGTCATTGCTCTGGTGGGCAAGGGCATCACCTTCGATACCGGCGGCTACAGCCTCAAGAATCCGCAGGGCATGTACGGCATGAAGAACGACATGGGCGGGGCAGGCGCGGTGCTGGGCGCCATGCGCGCCCTGGCCGAGTTGAAGGCGGACGTGCCCGAGGGCACCGAGGTCCGCGCCTACGTGGCCGCCGCCGAGAACATGGTCGGCCCCCACGCCATGCGCCCCGGCGACGTGTACCGCGCCGCCAACGGCAAGACGGTGGAGGTCACGAACACCGACGCCGAGGGCCGCCTGGTGCTTGCCGACGCCCTGGCCGTGGCCTGCGACGAGGGCGCGACCGAACTGGTGGATCTGGCCACCCTGACCGGCGTGAAGGTGGCGGCGCTGGGCAACGACGTGGCCGCCCTGTTCAGCTCGGACGCGGCCCTCGCCGCCCGGTTGAAGGCGGGAGCACAGGCGGCCGGAGAACTGCTGTGGGAACTGCCGCTGCACCAGCCCTACCTCAAGGCCTTCCAGAAAAACACCGTCGCTGACCTGAAGAACAGCGACATGCAGCCTGCGGGCGGCAGCATCAAGGCGGCGCTGTTCCTGCAGCAGTTCGTGACCCGTCCGTGGGCCCATCTGGACATCGCCGGCAACGCGGCGAAGGAGGACGTGGCGACCGGCTGGGGCGTGGGCACGCTGGTGGAATACGTGCTGGCACGGTAGACGGGCAAACCCCGTCGGGTGGCCTGCTGCCGGACGGGGTTCAGGTCATGGAGGCGGCCATGTAGGCTGACCGCCTACCCTACATGGCCGGGTCGAGTTTGCCGCGCAGCAGCAGCTGCATGCGCTGCCCGAGCCGCTTGTAGGCCGGGGGGGCGTAGCGCTTGCGGAAATCGCGGGTGGCCTCCTCGCTGCCCACGTCGTGGCCGTACTTCTCGGTCAGGAAATAGCGGTGGTCCATGATCCACAGGTACAGGTCGGCCTCGGTGCGGCCTGGAAAACGGAACATGACGTGATGCAGTTCCAGATTCTCCACGATGCGCAGGTACAGCCGCCGGTACCAGCTTTCCACCGCTTCCTCCCAGGTCACCGGGGGCAGGCCGGCGCGTTCGGGCTTGCGGTCCAGAAAGTACTGCCGGGTGCGGATGTGCTCCAGCAGCTTGTCGTAGCGCCCCGGCGTGGTGAACAGGATCTCGCGGTGGCCCGGCAGCAGTTCATCTAAGCGCGTGGCCCGCAGAAACTGGGCGTACTCGCCCTTGATGATCAGGTCCACCAGCGTGTCGTGCTCGTCGGGCGGCACGGTCACGTTCAGCTCGATCACCGAGGCGTCAATGTAGGCCTGACCCTGGCGCCGGGCCACCGAGACACGGTGGTTGCCGTCCTTGACGAAGTACAGCTCGCCCACCTTGTATACCTGAATGGGCGGCAGCTCCTTGCCCTGCAGCTGAGCGCTGCGGACCCCCACCCAGCGCTCGTCCAGGTGCTTTTCCTTGGGCAGGTAATGGCGGTCAAATTCGCGGTAGCGGTCCACCGAGCCGATGATGTGGTCGACCGGAATGGCCTGCACGCCCAGGCTGTGTTCGCCCAGCGGGGCCAGATGCTTGACCCAGTCGAAGGGCAGCAACTGGTTGGGCTGGCGGCGCACAATCGCGAGCAGGTCGCGCACGTCGCTCATCATGCGGGCGCGTTCGACATCATGGCGGGCGGTGGCAAACGCCTGCTGTGAACTGTTTTCGGTGGGGGACATGAGGCGGGCACTCTCCTGGCGCGCGGGCGCGCGGATGGCCGGGGCCTTGGGACGCTGCGGGGATATAGAGGACCCCGGACGCTCCGCCAGGATACTGCATTCCCGCGCCGGCTAATGCTGCCCTGTATCACCACTTCGGCCGCGCTGGGGTGCTCAGTTCAGCTGAAGGGGAACGCTGTGCAGGGTGGGATTGGGGCTGGCCCCCTCGGTCGAGTAGCGCAGCTCGTAACTGCCCGGCTGGTCCGGCAGTTTGAGGCTGCCCGGATTGCCATCGCGGGTATAGAAGTACGTCGTGTAGGTCCCCACCGGCGCGCCCTGCGGCACGACCGTCACGTAATCGCCCGGATTGTTCGGGCCGGTCCAGCGGACCTGAAGGGTGCTGCCCGCCCTGGCGCTGGCGGGGGCCGTAAGCCCGTACTGCACGGCCGTGATGGTCAGGGGCACGCTGCTCAGGGTGGGGTTGGGACTGGCCTTCTCGCTGGAATAGCGCAGCTCGTAGTCGCCCGGTGCCAGCGGCAGGGTCAGTTTGCCGGGATTGCCGTCGGCCGTGTGGAAGTAGGCCGTATACATCCCCACCGGCGCTCCCTTTGGCACGACCGTCACGTAGTCACCGGGGTTGTTGGGGCCGGTCCACTTCACGCTCAGCACGCTGCCCGCCGGGGCGGACGCCGGGGCGGACAGGCCATACGTGGCCGGTGTGAGGGTGAGGGGGGTGCGGGCCAGGGTGGGATTGGGGCTGACCCGCTCGTTGGAGTACCGCAGCTCGTAATCGCCGGGTTCCAGCGGCACAGTCAGCCGGGCGGGATTGCCTGCGCCGGTGTAGACGTGGTTGGTGTAGGTGCCGTCCTGGGCGCCTTTGGGGACCACCGTGACGTAATCGCCGGGGTTGTTCGGCCCCTTCCACTGGACCTCGACCACCCGGCCCGCCTCAGCCGTTTTGGGAGCGGTCAGGGCATAGACGCCCGTCTGGGCGGTGGCCGTGGCCCGGCCCAGCGCCGCGGCCAGCTCCGCGCCGGAGCGGGTGTTCTCGAAAGTGCCCAGCCCACCAAAGCTCTTGCGGGCCGCGTCGTTCAGGTCAATGCCGATGATGCGCACATCCACCTGAATGCCGCGCTGCTTGAAGGCGCCCAGGACCTCGCCCAGCTTGCCGCCGCAGGACTCCTCGCCGTCCGTGACGAGCACGATCACCTTGCGGCTGGCGTCCTGGGGAAAATCCTGGGCCGCCTGCAGCAGGGAATACACGATGGGTGTGGCTCCCCGGGGCGTGGCGGCCGCAACCCGGGTCTGCAGCGCCGTGCGGTCAAAACCGGTCATGGGGGCGACGAGCACCGAGTCCTCGCACTGCTGGCCCGCCTTCAGCCCCGCGCCGTAGATCCGCAGGCCCACATTCAGGCCGGGTTCGGCCTTCAGGTCGCCCAGAAACTGCCTGAGCGTGGCCTGGGCCGACGCCATGCGGGTCTGGCCGTCGGGCAGTTTGGTCAGCATGCTGCCGGAGGCGTCCAGAATCAGCTGGACGTGGGTGGCCGTCGCCTGCGCTCCCGCCAGTCCGGCCAGGCCCAGCCATAGACTCAGGCCCAACCCCAGACCGGGCACGGTCACACGAAGCAGCGAGCGGGCCGACGGAACGCGTTGCGGTCTGTGCATGGGCCACCTCCGGAAACGAGAACACACCTGTGTCTGGACAGCAGGTGCAGAAACAAGGGGGGGGTCTGTGTGCCCCGGTTTCCGCCGGTCTGCCGCCCGCCGAACGTTTTTTGTCAGTGTATACCTCCGCGCAGCGCAGACCGGTGGAAGGCCGGGATTTGTCTGTGCCCGCAGAAGATTGTCTGTGCCCGCTGAAGAACTGCTCTAGACTGTGCCCGATGGCTGTCTGTTCTCCGCTGTGTCCAGGGGTCCGGTGACGTCGCCCGTGCAGGCCGCCGCGCACGAGCGCGGGCGCAAGCTGCTGGGCCTGTACCGCCGGGGGGTGGGCGGAGAGCGCACCAACGCCGGACGGCTGCTGCTGGCTCACCTCAGGACCCACGACCTGACGCTGTACGACCTGGACCCCAGCCTGCCAGTCACCCAGGACCTGGGCGCGCTGGAGAACTGGCGCGAGAGCGCGGCCCTGTTCTCGCAGCTGGACACGCCCGCCCATGACGACGCCCTCACCCGGCTGGTGGATGCGGGCGACCTGACCGACGCCGAACTCGCGCGCCTGCTGGAGCGGGTGGACCTGCAGCGGCTGGTGGACGTGCGTGCCGACGGCTGGGCCTACGCGCATGGTGGGGACGGGCACGGTAGAACTGCGGACGCCGACGCCTACCGCCGAGCGGCACGCTCGGTCACGCCGGCCATGCTGCTGGGCGGCCGGGGTTCGCTGGCGGACCGTCTGCTCGCCGCAGTGCTGCGCGAGCACCACCGCCTGACCCACCCCGAACGGCTGATCCGGGCGGCGGACGAGTTGCAAAAGCGCGTGCTGCTGGGCCTGATTTTCGGCCTGACCGGCACGCGCGGCGAGCTTGTGCCCGAGGGCGTGCGCGCCCACCTTAACGTGGACCAGCTGGCGCGGGTGCGGGCGCTGCTGGCCTCCCAGGGCGAGCGGTTGGCCGGGGAAGCCCTGCGCCACGCCGAGGCCCTGGGCGCAGAGGTGGGGCGGTCGGGGTAGGCAGCGGGCAAAGGGTTCAGGCCGACTGCGCTACAACTATGACCCCATGACGGTTCGCCTTGCTGGCGGCCATGTTTTTCCCGCCGGACGTGCGGGCCGTACCGGGCGGGCTGCTGTCTGACCTGCCGGACCACGGACCCCTTCCACTCGCCCCTTTCTTCGCCGGAGCCCCTGCCCATGAATGTCCTGTTCACCAAGAATTTCAGCGTCACCGCCGCCCAGCTTCATGCCCTGGAGGGCACGCGGTACACCGTGTGGGCCAGCCACAGCGATCCCGGCCACGGCATGCTGGCCGCTGCCCCCCACGGCTTTCTGGAGCCGCGCGGCCTGCTGGGCGACGATTACGCTGCGTGGTTGCTCGACGCCTGCTCGCGCCACGACATCCAGATCGTTCTTCCTGGCAAGGAGCGTGAGCGGCTGGCGTCCTGGGAGGACCGTTTCTCGGCGGCGGGCGTCACGCTGATCACTCCGGCGGACGAGGCGACGCAGCGGCATCTGGAGCGCAAGGATGAGTTCCTGCGGGCCTGGGATACAGACGTCCTGCCCATTCCCCGCTGGACGACCTTTGACAACCTGCAGGGTTTCGATGAGGGAGCCGCGGCCCTGGGCGAACCGGGGGTGCGGCTGTGCGTGAAGCCCGCGCGCGGCATCTATGCCAGCGGCTTCCGGGTGCTGATGGACCCGCCCGACCTGAAGTCGTTTCTCAAGGGCGAGCTGTACCAGATGAGCGTGGCGGCGGCGCGCGAGCTGTTTGCCCAGCCGGGGGTGCCCACCATGCTGCTGATGCACACGCTGGAAGGGGCCGAGCGCAGCGTGGACTGCGTGGCGTGGCGCGGCGAGTTGATCCGCGCCGTGGTGCGCCGCAAGGGAGGCGAGGGGGGCCAGAACATCGAGGACCGCCCCGATCTGGTGGAGGCCGCCCGGCGCATCGCCGCGCGCTATGGCCTGAGCGGCATCTTCAATTTTCAGACCAAGGACGGCCCGGACGCCTCGGGGCGCACCCGCACGCCCAACATGCTGGAGATCAACGCCCGCGCCTCGGGGGGACTGCGCTACAGCATGGCGGCGGGGGTCAATTTTCCGCTGCTGCTGCTGGACGCCGCCACGGGCGTGCTGGACCGCGCGGCGTTGCCCCCGGTTCAGACTGGTCTGAGCGTGGCCGAGGACAAGGTGGTGCGGGTGGTCCGCAGGCAAGAGGAGGTCGTGTCTTGACCGCCGCTCCGTCGCCCGTGACCCACCACACGGTGACCCTGCGCAGCGGAGAGCTGCGGCTGTGGCTGGACACGCCCCATCCACCGCTGGACGACCTGCTGGACTACGCCGTGCGGCAAAATCCCAAACGGGGGTTTCTGTTTGTCAGCCGCGTGCTGGGCAAACACATTCCCATAGCCCCGGCGGTGGCCGAGAACACGTACCAGACCCTGGCGGCGGCGCTGCCCGAACTGCGCGCCCCGCACTTTATCGGGCTGGCCGAGACCGCCACCGCGCTGGGCGAGGGAGTGTACCGGGCGTGGCGGGCGCTGCATCCCCAGCGGGCGGCCACCTTCCAGCACACCACCCGCTACCACGCTGCCCGGCCGCTGTTGCTGCGCTTTGACGAACCGCACTCGCACGCTCCGGCCCACCTAGTCTATGACCCCGGCGAGGCGGCGCGGGCGGCCACCGAACTCGTGCTCGTCGATGATGAGCTGTCCACGGGCACCACCCTGGAAAACCTGGCGCGGGAGTGGCAACGGCTGCACCCGCACCTGCAGCGGGTCGTGCTCGTCAGCCTCACCAACTGGTGTTCACGTCGCGGCGACATCGGGGCGGCCCTGGGTCTGCCCACCACCTTCATCAGCCTGACGCGCGGGGGGTATGCTTTCACGCCCGCCGCCGACTGGCAACCGCCCGCGCTGCCCCCCGTGACCGGGAACGGCGCAGACAAGTCGGCGTTGCTGCCCGCCCGCAGCCCGCGTTTTGGCAGCGGGGAAGAGCTGGTGTGGCCCGAGCTTGATTTTCAGCCCACCGACCGGGTGCTCGTGCTGGGCACCGGGGAATACCAGTACCCGGCCTTCGCCCTGGCCCGCAGGGTCGCGCCGGGGGTGGCCTCGTGCGTGTTCTCGGCCACCACCCGCAGCCCGATTCTGGAGGGGGGAGCGATTCGCCACAAACTGAGCTTTACCGACCATGTGGGGGACGACATGCCCAACTACCTGTACAACGTGGACCCGGCGGCGTACACCCACATCCTGGTCACCCATGAGGGCGCCTGCGTGCCCGACCCGGTGCTGATGGCTGCGCTGGGGCCGCACGCACAGGCCGTCTGCCTGTCTCCGCTGGAGCGGCAGTGATCGTCGCCTTCACCGACCTGGACGACACGCTGTTTCAGACCCGGCGCAAGCTGCCGGCCGGGGCCGCCGGTCTGACTCCCGCCACCGTGGACCGTGACGGCCAGCCCCACTCCTTTTGCACACCCGCGCAGTCGGCGCTGCTCGCCCACTTCGCCGCAAGCGGCGTGACCGTCGTGCCGGTGACCGGCCGCGACCCGGCGGCGATGGCGCGCGTCACGCTGCCGTTTACCTCGTGGCGGGTACTGGACCACGGCCTGACCGTGCTGCGTCCCGACGGAACGGCCGACCCCGGGTGGCGGGAGCAGGTACTTGCCCACCTCGCGGAGCTGGCGGAGGCCCTGGCCGGCTGCACCGAACACGTCGCGGCCCTGGCCGCCGAACACGGCTGCCGCCTGACCCGCCACCGGGCACACGGCGCGCACTTCATGACGGTCCTCAAGCACCCGCAGGCCGACGCGGCCCGTCTGGAGGCGCTGCAACTGGCGTGGGAAGCGCTGCTCGAGGAACGGGCCTGGGCGGGACTGCACATCATCGCCAACGCCAACAATGTCAGCGTGCTGCCCCGGCACCTGGGCAAGGCCGAGGCGGTGCGCTACCTGCGCGAACAGCACTTCCCGGACGCGGCCCTGACCCTGGCGCTGGGAGACAGCCTGAGCGACGTGCCCTTCATGAACGCCTGCGATCTGGCGCTCACGCCGCCGGCGGGACAGCTGCTGCGAACCGTGACCGCTGCCCGCCTGCCGCAGCGCTAAGGCGCGTCCCCGACCCCATCCCGCGCATGTCATGATCGAACCGTGCCTCGCGTTGCCCGGCACTTCCTCTGTCGCCCCGCTCCCCAGGACCCCGAATGATCCAGACCCAGACCCTGAACCACACCTTTGCCCCCGACGACGTGACGGTGCAGCTGCGCCCCGGCACCCCCCGGCTGGTGGGCGTGGCCGAGAAGGAAGCCCTGCTGCGCGGCGGCGAGTCCTACGGCACCCTGCTCACGCCCGAAGGTCCGCCCAGCGCTGTGCAGCTCACGGCCTACCGTGAGGCCCTGATCCGCAATGGGTTCCGTGTGGCGGGTCTGATCGCCTCGCTGGGCGCGCACCTGCTGGAGCACGTGCCGGGTGCCGTGCTGGTGTCGCTGGCCCGGGCCGGGACGCCGGTGGGCTGTGCCCTGCGCCGCTTTGCCCGGCAGCGTGGGGCAGACCTGCCGCACCACACCCTGAGCATCATCCGGGGCGAGGGGATTGACCGGGAGGCCCTGCGGCGGGTGCGCGCGGCGCATCCGGGGCGCCCGCTGGTCTTCGTGGACGGCTGGACCGGCAAGGGCAGCATCGCGCAAACCCTGGCGGGCAGCCTGCCGGACGACGTGCCCGTCCGGCTCGCGGTTCTGAGTGACCCGGCGGGCGTGGCCGACTTTGCCGCCACCCACGACGATCTGCTGCTGCCCCACGCGGCCCTGAATGCCACGGTCAGCGGACTGCTGAGCCGGACCTTTACCGATGGCAGGGCAGGACTGCACGCGGCCCGGACCGAGGAGCAGCTGCGCGGCGACGACGTGAGCGGCGCGTATCTGGATGCGCTGGACGCATTTGTGGCCCGGATTGCTGAGCCTGCCCCGCTGTCTCCCGGTCCCCGGCCCGTTCGTCCCTATGACGCGGTGCTGGCGCTGGCCGCTGACCTGGGCGTGCGCGACCCGCATCTGGTCAAGCCAGGGGTGGGGGAGGCCACCCGGGTCTTTCTGCGCCGTCAGCCTGCCGGACTGCTGCTGCGCGACGCCGGCCACCCGGACACCGCCCACCTGCGCGAACTGGCCGGCGCGGCGCACATTCCGGTGACCGTGCACGCTGGACTGCCGTATCTGGCGGCGGCCCTGATCTCGCCGGGCGCGGGGGCCCGCAAGGGGCGGGAGGCATGACCGGGCTGCACGGTGTTCCGGCGCTTGGTCCGTGGGCCCTGGGAGCCAGCCTGTACACCCCGGCCACCCGCAGTGACCTGCTGTGGCTGGGCACCGGGCGGTATCCGGCGCTGACCAGCGTGATCTACTGCACCGAGGACGCCGTGCGCGAGGACCACCTGCCCGGCGCGCTCGCGAATCTGGCGCGCACCCTGCCGCTGCTTCCGCCGCCGGGGGTGGGGCCGGTGCGGTTGATCCGCGCCCGCAATCCGCAGGTGTTCGCCCGGCTGCTGACGCTGGACCTGAGGGGCATCAGCGGCTTTGTTCTGCCCAAGATCCACGCGGGCAACCTGAGCGCCTACCTGGACGTGCTGGCGGCCTCGGCGACCCCCGGGATGCCGGTGCTGCTCACCCTGGAAACACACGAGGCCCTCAGCGAGGTCCACATGACGCAGCTGCGCGACCGGATCCTGGCCCTGGGGCACGGCCCGCAGGTGGCGGGGCTGCGCATCGGGGGCAACGACCTGATGCACGCGCTGGGGGTGCGCCGCACGCCGGGCCGCACGCTGTACGAGGGGCCGCTGGAGCGGGTGATCGGCATGCTGGTGGGCGTCTTCAGGCCCCACGGCTTCACGCTGTCCAGCCCGGTCTACGAGGTTTTCGAGGACCTGAGCACCCTGGCGCGCGAGGTTGAGCAGGACCTGGAATACGGACTGTGTGGCAAGACCATCATTCATCCGGCGCAGCTGGACACCGTGCTGCAGGGCTACCGCGTCTCCGAGGCCGATCTGGCCGAAGCCCACGCCATCCTGGCCCCCGACGCGCCGGCTGTCTTTCGTATGAACGGGCGCATGTGCGAGCCCGCGACCCACACCCGCTGGGCTGCGGGCATCCTGGCCCGCGCCGAGCGCTACGGGCTGCTGGAACGGCAGCGGCACGAGGCGCTGCACTTTTAGGGGTGGGGCAGAACGTGGGTGGCTGCGGGGGCTGCGGGCACAGGACATCCCGGTTTTATGAGGGCAGGTTCAAGGAGCGGTGATCTCTGGCCTGATAAGTTCAGGGGTGAGGGCCGAATCCGTTTCGGCTCACGTTTCACCATTCCCAGGAGGTTGCAGACATGGGTTTTCTCAATCGGCTCAAGGCCCTCGGTGCCCAGGCGGGCAAGGAAGCGCAGGACACCTGGAGCCGCTTCAACAACGGTCCCTTCGCGGACGCCACCATGGCCGCCTGCGCGCTGATCGGCGCGGCGGACGGCAAGATTGACCAGAACGAGCGCACCCGCACCGCGCAGTTCATCACCGGCAGCGACCAGCTCAAGACCTTCAACGTCGCGGACCTGCGCGACAAGTACGAGCGCTACTGTGACCGCATCACCGCCGATTTCGACTTCGGCAAGATCGAGCTGATGCAGGTTATCGGCAAGGTGGCGGGCAAGCCGGAGCAGGCCCGTGCGGTCGTGCAGCTGGCCGTGGTCATCGCCAATGCCGACGGCGAGTTCAGCGAGGACGAGATGCGGGTGGTGCGCGAAGTCGCCCACGCGCTCAAGCTCGATCCGGCGGAATTCGGGGTCTAGCGTGTTCGGGGCCGCGTGCGGGACGGGTCACCTTGACAGCCCCCCGCTGCCCATCACATCCTGAAATCCGGCCACACTTACATTCGTTTTCCTTCAAGGAGGCACCATCATGGCAGTTTCACTGAAAAAAGGCGGCAACGTTTCCCTGTCCAAGGAGGCCCCCGGCCTCAGCGCCATCACCGTCGGACTGGGCTGGGACCCGCGCGCCACCGACGGCAAGGAATTTGACCTCGACGCCAGCGCCTTTACCCTGAAAAGTGACGGCAAGGTGCGCGCCGACGGCGACTTCATCTTCTACAACAACAAGACCTCCTCGGACGGCAGCGTGGTCCACAACGGTGACAACCGCACCGGGCAGGGCGAGGGCGACGACGAGACCATCGACATCGACCTGAACAAGGTGCCCGCCGACATCGATAAGGTTGCCATCGCCGTGACCATCGACGAGGCCGACACGCGCGGCCAGAGCTTCGGTCAGGTGGGCGGCGCCTTTATCCGCGTGGTGAATAAGGACAACGGCTCCGAGATCGCGCGCTACGACCTCTCGGAGGACTACAGCACCGAGACCGCCGTGATCTTCGGCGAGATCTACCGCAACGCGGGCGAATGGAAGTTCCGCGCGGTCGGTCAGGGCTATGCGGGCGGCCTGGCTCCGCTGGCCCGCAACTTCGGCGTCAACGTCTGAGCGAAGGCCAGAGCTGTTCGCCAGTTCACAGCACAGACGACGGGGAGGTTGGGAACGTGGTTTCCAGCCTCCCCCTGTCTCACCCCCTTTCACGCCAAGGAGACCATGCAGACCTTTCAGACCGGGCAGAAAGCCCCCCTGAGTACCCTGACCCCGCAGACCACCTTGACGCTGACCGTGCAGGTCACGGGCCCCGCGTCCGAATACGACCTGATCCTGTTCGGCCTGGACGCAGCCGGCAAGCTGAGCGACGACCGTTACATGATCTTTTTCAACCAGCCGCGCAGCCCGGAAGGGGCCGTGGAGATGCAGGGCGGCGCACGCAACGAGAAGGTCTTTCAGATTGATCTGTCGCGCCTGCCCGCCTCCGTGCGCCGCCTGAGTCTGGCGTCCACGGTGGACAGCGGAGCCTTCGGAGCCATCGACCACGCCGAGGTCACGCTGAGCGCTGCCGGCACTCCCCTGATGAACTACCGCGTCACCGGGCGCGATTTCCAGCAGCAAAGGGCGGTCATGCTGCTGGACGTGTACTTCAAGGACGTGTGGCGCGTGGGCGCGGTGGGCCAGGGCTTCAACGGTGGCCTGGAAGCGCTCGTCGGGCACTTTGGCGGCACGGTGGCCGACACGCCCGCCGCGCGGCCTCCCGCAGCGCCCCCGGCCCCACCGACTCTGGCCACGCCGCCCCCCGCGGCCCCGGCCCCCACACCACCCGCGCCCACGGTCAATCTGGGCAAGATCACGCTGGACAAGCAGGGCCAGAGTGCCCGCATCTCGCTGCGCAAGGACGGCCAGAAGGACCCCATTCGGGTCAACCTGAACTGGGACAAGGGCGGCGGTTTTCTGCGTGCCGGAGCCGATCTGGACCTGGGATGCATGTTCGTGATGCAAGACGGCCAGAAGGGCGTGATTCAGGCACTGGGCAACGCCTTTGGCAGTGAGCGCCACGAGCCGTACATCCTGCTGGACAAGGACGACCGCAGTGGGGCGGCCAGCGACGGCGAGAATCTGGTGCTCTTCCGCCCGGATCTGGTCCAGACCGTCGTGATCTTCGCCTTCATCTACCAGGGCACCTCCGACTTCACCAAGGTGGGGGGCCGCCTGACCCTGAAAGACCCGCGCGGCAACGAGATCACCGTGCAGCTCAGCAGCCCCGACCGGCGCCGCACCTTCTGCGCGATTGCCAGCGTGGAGAACGTGGGCGGTGAGGTCAGGATCACCAAGGAGGAGCGCTACTTCAAGGACCACAAGGAGTGCGACGAGCATTACGGCTTTGGCTTCCGCTGGGCGGCGGGCAGCAAGTAGATGGCCGGGCCGACGACCCTTCAGGTGGGCCAGCGAACGGCGCTGGGCGACCTGGGCCTGGGGCCGCGCTTCGCGGTGGACATTCACTGCACGCTGGCCGGCGCGGACCTCACCGCCTTCGGCCTGCAGGGTGGGCAGCTCACGGACGACCGCTACATGGTCTTCTTCAACCAGACGCGCAGCCCCGGGGGCGCCCTGGAACTCACCCGGCAGGGAGTGGACACCCGCTTCGCCGTGGATCTGGAGGCGCTGCCGGCAGAGGTCACCGAGGTGTACTTCACCGCCACCCATGACGCCCGCCCCCTGAGCGAGGCGGGCGCGCTGTCGGTGACGGTGGGCGGCGCGACGTTTGATGTCCGGCCCCACCTACAGGCCGAGAAGGCCGTGATGCTCGTGCGGCTCTACCGACACGCGGGCGGCTGGCGGCTCGCCACCGTCGCGCAGGGCTTTAACGGCGGTCTGGCCGCCCTGGTGCAGCATTTTGGCGGAGAGGTGGCGGACGCCGGCCCGGCGGAGCCCCCGGCCCCCGCGCCGGTCAACCTGCGCAAGGAGCGTCAGCGGGTGCTGCTGGAAAAGGCCGAACGCGAGCAGCCACAGCTTGTCAGCCTGATCAAGGCGGCGGGCGTCAGCCTGGAAAAACGCGGCCTGCAGGACGCCCGGTACCGGGTCAAGCTGGTTCTCGACATCAGTGCGAGCATGGGGCGCGAGTACCGCAGCGGCGCGGTGCAGGCACTGGCCGAACGCGCTCTGGCCCTGGCGGCCCGCCTGGACGACGACGGTGAGGTCGAGGTCTACCTGTTCGGCATCAAGGCCCACCGCAGCGGCACACTGTCGCTGGACAACGTGGCGGGCTTCGTGGACCGCCTGCAGGTGCGGCTGGAGGGTGGCACCTTTTACGGACCGGTCATGGCGCTGGTCCGCGAGGACGCGGCGCGCGAGGGCCACGAGCTGCCGTGTCTGGTGCTGTTCATCACCGACGGCGGCACAAGCAACCCGGCAACCGTGGTCCGCATGATGACCGAAGCGGCCCACGAGCCGATCTTCTGGAAGTTCATGGGCATCGAGGAGGGCCGGGTCAACTTTGACTTCCTGGAAAAGCTCGATGACCTGCCCGGACGCCGGGTGGACAACGCCGACTTCTTCCGGGTCCGCGCTCCGATCACCATCGGGGACGCCGAGCTGTTCGAACTGCTGCTCAATGAACTCGACGGCTGGCAGCGCGACGCCCGCGCCGCCGGCATCCTGAACTGAACGTCATTCCCCTTCAACTCCATTCACCCCCAACAAGGAGCCCCCCAGCATGCCTATTTCTCTTAAAAAAGGTCAGCAGATCAGCCTCGCCAAGGAAGCCGGACCCAGCCTCAGCACCGTTCGTATGGGCCTGGGCTGGGACGCCATCAAGAAAAAGGGCTTCTTCGGCTTCGGCGGCGGCACCGTGGACGTGGACCTGGATGCCAACGCCCTGATGTTCGATGCGGGCGGCACCCTGGTGGACGCGGTGTGGTTCCGTCAGCTTCAGAGCAAGGACGGCTCGGTGCGCCACAGCGGCGACAACCGCACCGGGCAGGGAGACGGCGACGATGAGACCATCACCGTGGACCTGACCCGGCTGCCCGCCACGGTCACCACCGTGATCTTCAGCGTCAACAACTACACCGGTCAGGACTTTGGCCAGGTGGAGAACGCCTACTGCCGGCTGGTGAATACCCAGGGCGAGGTGGAGATTGCCCGCTACGACCTCTCGGCGCAGGGCAACCACAGCGCCATGATCCTGGCGAGCCTCAAGCGTCAGGGATCGGACTGGACCCTGACCGCCATCGGCACGACCTCGCGCGGGCGCACGTACCAGGACAACCTGCCGGACATGAAGGCCTACCTGTAAGGGCACGGGCAGGAACGCCGGGGACCCCCACCCCATCTTCTCCCGGGGCCGGGAACCCACAGGTCCCTGGTCCCGTAATCAACCCCGGAGTTTCCCCACGAGGGGACCGAAAAGGACGGTAGACATGGCACTTTCACTGAAAAAAGGCGGCAACATCTCCCTGAGCAAGCAGGACGCCAACCTGCAGCGCATCATCGTGGGCCTGGGCTGGGACCCGCGTCCCACCGACGGCCAGCAGTTCGACCTGGACGCCTGCGCCTTCCTGCTGAACACCAGCGGCAAGGTGCGCGGCGACCATGACTTCATCTTCTACAACCAGCTGCGCAGCACGGACGGCAGCGTCGAGCATACCGGCGACAACCGTACCGGGCAGGGCGACGGTGATGACGAGGCGATCAAGATCAACCTGACGCAGGTGCCCGCCGACATCGAGAAGATCGCCGTCAGCGTGACCATCGATGAGGCCGACGCCCGCCGCCAGAACTTCGGGCAGGTGGGCGGCGCGTTTATCCGGGTGGTCAACGAGGACAACGGCCAGGAGCTGACCCGCTTTGATCTGGGCGAGGACTTCAGCACCGAGACCGCCGTGATCTTCGGCGAGATCTACCGCCACAGCGGCGAGTGGAAGTTCCGCGCGGTGGGGCAGGGCTACGCGGGCGGCCTGGGGCCACTGGCCCGCAATTACGGTGTGAACGTCTAGGATTTGCCCAGAACACCGGCACCCGCGCCTGCGTGGCCGGGTGCCATATCGCTGGCGGGAACGCCGCATAATGAGCCGGTTGGTCTGTCCGGCACACAGCCGCAGCCACCAAGGAGAACGGAGTGATTCAAAGAGAGTTTGGCTTTGCCTTTGGGGTGACGGTCGTCGCCCTGATCCTGGCAGCCTGGTATGGGTTTAATCTGGGCGGTCTCAGCGTGGCCCTCAACTTCCTGCTGATCGCGGTGGTGCTGGGGGTCATGGAAGTGTCCCTGAGCTTCGACAACGCGGTCGTCAATGCCTCGGTCCTCAAGAACATGACCGAGAAGTGGCAGCGCCGCTTTCTGATCTGGGGCATTCTGATCGCGGTCGTCGGCATGCGGCTGGTCTTTCCCATCGCCATCGTCGCCATCACGGCTGGGCTGGGCTTCGGTGAGGTGGCCAGTCTGGCCCTGAACGACGCTCCCCGGTACGGCGAGTATCTGGAAGAGGCCGAGGTGGTGATCAGCGCCTTCGGCGGCACCTTCCTGCTGATGGTCGCCCTGAACTACCTGATGGACCCCGACAAGGATGAGCACTGGCTGGCCGGCTTCGAGCGCCGCCTGGCTGGCCTGGGCAAGCTGGACACCGTTCAGGCGATCATCGCGGGCGTGGTGCTGCTGGCCATCACCCACTTCTTCGTGACGCCCGACGAGCAGTTCGCGGCGCTGGTGGCGGGCATGGTGGGCCTGCTGGTCTACCTGGCCATGAACGCCATCGGCGGTCTGTTCGACCCCAATGATATGGCGGCCAAGGCGGGCGCAGCGGGCTTCACGGCCTTCATGTACCTGGAAGTGCTGGACGCTTCGTTCTCGCTGGACGGCGTGATCGGGGCCTTCGCGGTGACCAAGGAGATTGTGATCATCTCGGCGGGCCTGGCGATCGGCGCGGTGTTCGTGCGCTCGCTGACGCTGTTCCTGGTTCACCAGGGCACGCTGGCGCAGTACCGTTTTCTGGAGCACGGCGCGCACTACGGCATCCTGGCACTGGCGGTCATCATGCTGGCCCACACCAACCGCAACGTTCATATTCCCGAACTGTTCACCGGCCTGATCGGGGTGGCGTTCATCGCAGCCTCCATCTGGTCGAGCGTCCGCGCCAACCGGCGCGACCTGGCCAAAGGACATTCGCCGGACCACTAAAGGCAGGCAAACGGAGGGGCGGCGGGGACATCAGGGTCTTCGCCGCCCTTTTCTGTGGCCTCTGGGCGGGGTGAATGTGCGTTCCATAAAGGATGGCAGGTCGTGTTGACCGGCGGCTCCAGGAGCTTAAATAACCCATGCTCGGAAAATTCTTCAAGAAACCCGACGACGATATGGGCGGCCGCGTGCCTCCCGGCCAGAGTCTGACCACCCGCTTTCCGGTGCTCACCTATGGCCCCGCGCAGCGCTACGACGCTTCCGAGGTCGTGGTGCGCATCAGCGGTCTGGCCGGCGAGAAGGCCTTCACCTGGGCCGATCTGCTCGCGCTGCCCCAGACCACCCTGACCTACGACATCCACTGCGTGACGCACTGGAGCAAGCTCGACACCACCTGGACCGGCGTGCGGGTGACCGACCTGATGCAGCATGTCGAGCTGGACCCGGCAGCCCGTTACGTCATGCAGCACAGCGTCGGCGGCTACACCACCAACCTCAGCCTGGAAGACTTCGTGCGCCCGGAAAACCTGCTGGCACACACCTTTGACGGAGAACCGCTGGACGCCGCACACGGCGGACCGCTGCGCCTGGTCGTGCCGCATCTGTACTTCTGGAAGAGTGCCAAGTGGCTGACCGGTCTGGAATTCATGCCCGCCGACCGTCCGGGATTCTGGGAGAAAAACGGGTATCACATGCGCGGCGATCCCTTCAAGGAACAGCGCTATGACGACGATTGAGGAGGGGCCCGGGCAGGGGGGAGCGCCGGGGGAGCAGGAGGCTTCTGCCGGCGTGTCGCCCGCCGGGACCGACGGCCATCTGGTGCCCGATGTGCTGCGCGGGGGCCTGACGCTGGTGCTGGTCGGCACGGCGCCCAGCCGCATCAGCGCGGCGCAGCGGGCGTACTACGCCAATCCCGCCAACAAGTTCTGGCGCACGCTGCATGTGGTGGGCCTGACTCCCCGGCAACTTGCGCCGCAGGAGTACGCTGCGGTGACGCGCTACGGCATCGGCCTGACCGATGTGGCCAAACGGCACAGCGGTGTGGACGCGGCCCTGCCGGGCGAGGCGTGGCGCCCGGACGAGCTGCGGGCCCGGCTGGCGCGTTACCGCCCGCGCATCGTGGCGTTTACCAGCAAGCGCGGCGCGTCCGAGACGCTGGGCATTCCTACCGCAAAGCTGCCCTACGGTCTGCAGGACCAGCGGCTGGAGGGAGCCGAGGTCTGGGTGCTGCCCAGCACCAGTCCGCTGGGCCACAACCACTTTCAGCTTGGGCCGTGGCAGGAACTGGCGGCGCGGGTGGCCGAATTGCGCGGCGGGTCGTCGCGGCAAGAGGGGTCCTGACCGTTCCGGCGCAGGGAGGCTGGCGGTCACACGGTCAGGCCCCGGACAGAAGCCCGCGCCCCCCGTCGCCCTTCCAAAAACCTCAACCTTCCCCGGGAACTTTCCTCAGCGTGTGCCCGTATCCTGAGACTGTATGGCCCCTTCCGTCACCACCATCCTGACCGTGGCCCGCACCGGCTCGCGCGTGGTGTGCTTTTTAATCCGGCCCGCCCACAAGGGTCCGGGCAACCTGCGCGAACTGGGGTACGATCCCTGGCTGACTCCGGACGGCAGCGAGGGGCTGCGTCGCCGGGCGTCCCGTCTGGCGCGGCGCGGCGCGGGTCTGGGCAAGCTGGCCCTGCAGGGCGTGTTGGGAGCCGTGGTGGTGCTGCCACTGCTGCTGATCTTCGGTGTGCTGTTCGCACTGGGCTTTGACCCGGCGGGCTGGCTGCTGGGCCTCACGCTGTTGCTGGCCGTGTTGGGTCTGGTCCGCACGGCGCTGCGCGCCTCGCGCCTGATGCGGGCGCCCGATGAGGAACTGGACTCCGGGGCGTCCGGCATGACCGCGGCTTCCAGTCTTCAGAACCCCAGCCTGCAAGACGATGAGGCGGGACTGCTGGAGCTGTTGCGCCGCCACGAACGCGCCCTGCCGGCCCCGACACGGACGGCCTTCCACGCAGCCGTGATCGCCACCCGGGACGCCCTGCGCGCCTCGGCGCACGACGCCACGCTGGACCGGGACACTTTCGACGTTCGTCAGGCGGCCCGCGAGGACCTGCCTGCCCTGCTGGCCGCCTACCGCGCCTCTCCCGCTACTCTGGCAAACGACGCCGAGCTCGGGCGGCAGCTGCAGCTGATTGAGCGGCGCATGAACGCAGTGATTCAGGACCGCGCCGCCAAACACCAGCGTGTTCTGGAGGCGCACGGACGGTATCTGGAAACCAAATATCTGCAGGGTGAACCCGAGACCGTAGAGCGCGGCGAGGCGGTGCCCGTCCGGTCCCCGGTCCGGAGGACCCATCCACAAGAGAAGGTCAACACGCGCAAGTGAGCCGCCGTACCGTTGCGGAGTCAAACGCAGCGCAGCATGAAGTCATGCCCCTGGTCCGCTCCGCCGTAATGTCCGCCCTGCTGCTCGGCTGTGTGCTGGGTTCGTTCGCTGTGGCCCAGCTGGCGGGGTCGCCCGGCCCGGCCCGGTCCTCTGCGCCGCTCCTGCTGTCTTTGGGCGCGGCTCCCGATGAAGCGGCGTTGCGGCGCGTGGCGGCTGTCCGGGTGGTGCGGCCCGGCTTTGTGGTTCCCGGTACACCCCCCGGATTGAATGCCAGCATCACCGTGCGCTATGGCCCTGCCCGGCCCCGCGCCGCCTTGCTGCTGATGCCCGGCTTTCTGGGAGGCGCGGGCAGCTTTGACCGGCTGGCCCGGCAGATCGTGGCGCTCGATCCGGGGGTGGCGGTGTGGGCGGTAGACCGCCGCAGCAACCTGCTCGAACCCCAGGCCGAGCTTGCGGGGGCCAGCCCCGCCCGGCTGGCAGAGATTGTGCGCAGTGGCCTGCCCGTACGTCCGCCGGACAGCGTGACCTTCATGCGCGACTGGGGGCTGGACGCGACGCTGCGCGACTGGCGGGTGGCGGTGAAGGAGGCCCGGACCCTGACTCCCCACGTATTCATCGGCGGCCACTCCCTGGGCGCCGGTCTGGCCGGGCTGTATGCGGCCTACGATTTTGGCGGGGCGCCCGGCAGCAACGGCCGGGGCTCCGACGACCTGCGCGGCGTGGTGATGCTGGACGGCACGCCGGACCTGCTCGGCGGCGATGCCATGACCCGCCAGAGTTACGAGGCGGGAGCTCCGGGTCCCCTGGGACCGCTCACGGGGGTCAAGGGTCTGGCCGCCAACCCCTATGTGGACGCCCTGTACTTTGGCCCGGGTCTGGCCAGCCGCGGCGCGGCTCAGGCCCGTCTGGCCGCCGCGCAGCCGAATGCCCCGGCCCCGGCCGGCGGGCTGGTGCCGTTTGCGGCGACCAATCTGGCGGCGGCCCTGCTGCAACTGGAACAGCGCTACGCCCTGCTGCCGTTTCTGACCCTGCGGACCGGGCACGCGACCAATGCTGTGGAGGCCCCCCACCTATTGGCCGACTTCCTGGGCGGCAAGAACAGCGTATGGGTGGCCGGCCCGCAGGACCGCCGCAGTCCGGTGGGCTGGCAGGCCGATCCACAGGCCCCCACCGACCCCGGCGATTTCGTGCGCCGGTTCTGGACACCGCTGGGGGATTACAGCGAGTGGTACTTTCCCAACCGCCTGCTGCTGGATGTGGCCGCCGCACGCCAGGGCACGCGCGGAACGCCCTTTGAGAACGATCTGCGCGTGTGGCACACCGCGTCCGTTCCCGTTCTGGGAATTGCCGCCGGGGAGGGGGTAACCACCGAGACCGACTACCGCCGGTCCGGCGCCCTGATCCCGGCTCCCCTGACCGTCCATACCCTGCCCGGAGCCGCCCATCTCGACATCACGGCGGCCCGCAGCGACGCGGTGGCCCGCTGGATTCTGGCGTGGATGAGGGGCGTGACGCCCTGAAGAAAACTGGCCCGCCCCGCCGGGGAGGGCCGTCCAGAGACGGGGCTCAGTTCAGGCGGACGCTGTTGGTGAGGTTGCGCACGACCGCTTCGTTGCGTGAGTAATCCTTGACGTTGCCTGCAATGGTCAGGACGAGCATGCGCCCCCCCAGGCTGGTGACCATCAGTTCGCGGCGCAGGTCGTCGCCCTGACTGGGCGTGGTGAAGACAAACTGCGCCCACGGGGTGCCGCCCACCTGAATCAGCCCGGACTTGAGCGTCTTGATGTTGGGAACCTGCGAGCGGATCACGGCCGGAAACTGGGTCACCAGCTTGTCCAGCTCGTTGCTCGCCAGCTTGCTGGTGCGCCACTCGAAGGCCACGCTGACCTTGCGGTCCTCGGTCATGAACACCGCGTCGGGGCGACCTGCTGCCGAGGGAAAGGCGGCGCGGATGCCCGCCGTGTTCAGCGTGAGCAGCTTGGCGTTGGGTTCCACGGAGAGGGGGAGGCTGTCAAGTTTTACCGGCACGGCGGCGCTTACGCTGGCAATGCTCAGGCCCGTCAGCAGGGACACGGTCAGGAAGGGACGGATCATGTGCGTCAACCCTAACCCCGGGAACTTCAGGCCTTATGAGCCGCATGTGAGGAACGTGCGGCCCGGATCAACTGGCCGTCAGCGTCGGGACCAGGGCAGTCACGGGCCCGGGCTGTTCAGAGGATCGCTCCGCCCGGGGGGGGCGGACTTCATGCCAGCGGGGGGTGAGAATCAAGGGGGGAGGCGGCGCCGTCCTTCTCCTCGTCCTGCATGGTCCGTGGCAGGGCAGCGGCGGCCAGCCACTCGCCCTCGCGAACCAGCACGACATGGTGCTGGGTGACGGGCAGCACCAGCAGGTCGTGCAGGATCAGGGCCGGATGGCCGGGCAGAATCGCGGCCAGCTCGCCCTTGAAATCCCGGCGCAGCGTCAGACTGCGGCCACCCACCTGCAGGTGCAGCGGTTCGTCGCGCAGACGCACGCCGGCAAAGGTGCCGTCGGCTGGTAACTCGACCAGTGGCAGGTCGGGCAGCGTGCCCGGGCTCCCTGAGGACAGGGGCTCGGGGTGGTGGGCGGCGGTGTGCAGCGCCTCGGTCAGCCGGTGGGCCAGCTCGGCGCTCAGGTGCAGCGCCGCCGCCGCGTCCTGAATGTGGCGGGCCGCCTCGCGGGGGGGCAGGGCGGTGAGCTGGCCCTGCAGGGTGTCCACTCCCCGGCGCGCAAACTGCAGCAGGGCTTCGTGTGACGCGGCGTGATAGGGCTGGGCGCTGAGGGGAGAGAGCGCCGCCGCATTCACCCGCTGATCGCGCAGCAGCTGGGCGGTGGCCCGGGCCAGCCGCAGCGCAGCGTACGCCCCGGCCGGTTCCATCAGCAGGGCCACCGCCCGTCCCAGCGACGCCCGGCGGGCCAACTGCTGCTGTGGCCGGGTCTGCGCCCGCAACAGCAGGTGGCTGCCGCTCACGAAGGCCCGGAAACCCCCGCCCGGCAGCTCCAGCGTCACGCTGCGCTCCGCTGCCCCGGCCTGCGGACGCAGCAGGGCCACGGTCTGGTCAACCTGCAATTGCCAGTTGTGGTGGATCCGCTGCCAGCTGAACTCGCTACTCCGCCAGCGCAGTGCGGTGCCGCCGTCCAGATTCACCACCAGTTCATCTGAGCCGTCGTCCGGCGCGTGCAGGGCCAGGCGCGGCTGTTCCGCATACAGAATGCGGTGATGGGGCAGCGTTCCGGCGGCGGCGTGGGGATCGCAGTCCAGTACGGTGTCCAGGCGCTGCGCCAGGATGCGCGTCGCCTCGCGGATGGCGGGGCGCTCACGGGGGTCACGCGCCGGGGGGTGCTGTTCGCGCAGCGAGTCCAGCAGGGTCTGACGGGCCCCGGAGCCCAGCGGCTCACGCTCGGCCGCTGCCAGCCGGGCCTGCCAGACATCCTCATCGGGATGGCGCGGAAAGGGATTCTCGTGAATTTCCGACAGGGCCGTCTGCAGCCGGATGCGCCCGTCGCCGCTGAGCAGCAGCTGCACCAGGGCGCCTGCCAGGTGCTCCAGGACCTCGGGATCATGCAGGCTCAGCAGCGGATCGTGCGCCGCCGGAACGGCCAGGGCCGTGGTTCCCTGTCCCGACTGCCCGGCGCGTTCCGCATTCTCCAGCGCGGCATACAGCACCCTCAGGTTCAGTCGCCCCGGCTCACGCTGCCATTCCAAGAGCAGGTCGTGCAGGGTGCCGAACGCCCGGTCGCCCCAGGCGAGCAGGTGCAGGTCGCGCCAGGCCTGGGCCTCGGGCGAGCTGCCGGTCACCGAAGCTTCCCAGGTGGACGGCTCCGCGCTGTCCTGATGGCCGTGTCGGTGGTTCCCTGAGGCATTTTTCCGGTAATGCCGGTCCACCTCGGTAAAGCGCCGGTACAGGGCCGGGTCCAGCGGGGCGGGCAGCAGCAGTTCGCGCAGGTCGATCAGAGAGCGTTTGCCCCCCCGGGGTGTGCGGCCGGCCACCACGTCGGCGACCCGGTATTCGTACAGCTCAACGAGTTCGGCCCAGCGGTCGGGCGTTTCGCGTTCGACCCGGACGCTGCTGGACCAGTCGGTAATGGGCCTGTTGCCGCCGGACCGGCGGCTCATGCGGGCGCGCCCGGCGTGCGGGTGGCGGTGGCGGCGGTGCCGTGTCCTGGTGACCCCATCATGCTGGGCTCAGTATGGCGGGGCAGTTCCTACAAAATACTCTCCGGTGCCGGAAACGGCAGGGGCGCAAAAGGTTTAAAGTGCTGTGAGATCCAGGGTTGTAAGGGCCACGCAAGGGCCGGCAGCTATAAATGGAGGAGAGATGACCTTATTGCGCTGGCTTTCCCCCTTCTATACGCGCGGTCGGGAATGACGGCCCTTTTGCTGGGGGCACTGTTTACCGTGGGGCTGCTGCTCACCGTGAGGTTTTCCGAGCGGGTGCTGAGTACCCTCGCCGCCGCCCTGACGGCCGCGCTGCTGCTGACACTGTGCGCTTTTGCGCTGGGGCTGAGCAGCGGAGCGCCCGCCGCCTGGTCCCAGCTGGGCACCCAGCTCGGTGGGCTGGACCGGGTCCAGGGACTGCTCACGGTGGCCGCCGTGCTGCTGGGCAGCGCCGCTTTCCGGCTGGGGCGCGTGCACGTTCAGCTGGGCAACGGCGGCCGGCCAGGCAGCGGCCGGGGCGCACAACCGGGCCGAGTGCAGCGCACGCCCTCCCCGCAGGTGTCGGGCCGTCCCAGCCTGACCCAGACGGCTTCGGACCTACGGTTTCAGGACTACGAGGTTATGGACCGCATCGGCATCGGCGGCATGGGCAGCGTGTACCGGGCGCGCCGCCGCCAGGACGGGCGCATCGTGGCCCTCAAGGTGCCGCAGGAGAAATACCTGGCCGACGCCAAGTTCGTCAAGCGGTTTTACCGCGAGGCGGAGGTGCTCAAGCGCTTCAACCATCCCAACATCGTGCGGGTCTACGACTACCGCATGCAGGACCCCGAACACTACATCGCCATGGAATTTCTGGACGGCGAGAGCCTGGAAGCGGTGCTGGAAGACCGCCGGCTGGACTTCTCCGAGTGCATTCAGGTGCTGCGCGCCCTGGCCGACGCCCTGCGGCACATCCACATGCAGAACGTGGTCCACCGCGACATCAAGCCCGGCAACGTGATGCTGCTCAAGCAGGCCTTCTCCCAGGGGCAGCTGCGCGAGGGCGGCGTGAAGCTGATGGATTTCGGCATCGCGGTGGGCAAGGTGCTGACCCGCCTGACCATGACCGGCGCTCGGGTGGGCACCCCCATCTACATGGCGCCCGAGCAGGCCAAGGGCAGCCGGGTGGACGCCCGCAGCGACGTGTACTCGCTGGGGCTGCTCGCCTACGAGATGGTCAGCGGCGAGACCGCCTTCAAGGGCAGCTACGAGGCGGTCGTTCACCAGCAGGTCTTCGAGGCTCCCAAGCCGCCCAAGCAGGTGCGGCTGGAAGTGCCGGGCAAGCTCAATGACCTGATCCTGCACATGATCGAGAAGGACCCGGCCCAGCGGCCCACCCTCGACGAGGTGATCGCCCGTCTGGACGCCGGCGTCCTGGCGGATGAGGTGTTCAGCGATCCGGTGGCGCTCGCGATGAGCGTGACCGAGAAGCGGGGAGCGCTGCGCCTGCTCGACCTGCAGGGCAAGCTGCGGGTCAGCCTGCGCGACCAGGGGGCCGGCGACGCCAGCGGGGCACCGGGGCTGCCCAGCGTGCCCAATGCCCTGGCTGCGGACGCCGACGGCCACCTGTACATCACCCTGCAGGAATACCGGCACGGCAAGGCCGGCGCGCTGGTCCGCAAGCTTGACGCCTCGGGCCGCGAGCTGCTGGGCTTCGGAAGCTACGGACTGGGTGAGGGCGAACTGCTGCAGCCGCTGGGCATCGCCGTGACCGGACAGCAGGTGTACGTGCTCGACGGCGAGGCCAAGCATGTGGTGGTCTACGATTCGGCGGGCCGCTTTGTCCGGCGCTTCGGGGGGCGGGGCTCGGGGGCAGGACGCTTTGACACCCCGCGCAGCATCGTCGCCTCGCCGGACGGCCACGTCTTCGTGCTGGACACCGGCAGCAACGAGGTGCAGCGTTTCACTGCGCAGGGCGAGTACATCAACCGCTTCGCCTTCCGGCTCGACCGCCACAGCGAGAGCCTGCGCGCGCTGGAGGGGGTGGGCGTGGACGCCTTCGGCGCGGTGTACATCGTGGACAGTGTGGCCCGCAAGATCCGCAAGATCGAGGCCGATGGCACGCCCGGCGTGACCTTCCCGCTCGATACCCTGGTGGGAGAACCCGCCGAGAACCCCTGGCTGATCCAGATCGGCCCTGAGGGTCAGATCTACGCGGTCCGGCAGGGCGGACAGGTGCTGCGGACCTTCAGCAGCGTGGGCGATCCGCTGGGCAGCCGCGACATGTACGCGCCGGTTCAGGCCTTGACGGTGGTCGTTCGTCCGCAGACCGGGGCCGCAGGAACGGGCACGCCCGGTCCCCAGGCCGTGTATGCCTGAACCGGTCCAGGCCACGGGGCGGCTGCCGGTCCTGACCCTGTATACCCGTCAGGGCTGCCACCTGTGCGAGCAGGCCGCCGAACAGCTGACCCGGCTGGACTTCCGGTTCGAGCCGGTGGACATAGATGCCGACGCGGACCTGAAGCAGCGCTACGGCCACGACGTGCCGGTGCTGGCACTGGGGGGGCAGACGCTGCTCAAGGGCGTGCTGAGCCCGGCACGCCTGAGCGCCCTGAAGCTGCGGCTGCTGCGCGAGAATCCGGCGCGCTGAACGGTCTGGCCCCGGCCTGTGGCGCTATGGTGGGGGCATGAACGCTTCCCTCTTCCTGCCTTTTGTGTCGCCGACCGGGGACCGCCCGTGAGCTGGCTTGAACGTCTGCGCAGCGGCCTGAGCAAGACCCGCCAGCAGATCAACGACACTGCCGGATTTCTGGGCAACGACGTGCGCGACGTGTTCACCAACCGCCTGGAAACGGTGGAGGACCTGGAATACGCCCTGATCGCCGCCGACGTGGGCCGCGCGGCCACCGAGGAAATCCTGGAAGATGTGCGCCGCAGCGAGGGCCGCAACCTGCAGGACGCGCTGATGAGCGCCCTGACGCTGCAGCTGGAACCCGACGCCCGCCGCGCCGAGTTCCGCAAGCTGGGCTTTGCGCCGCAGGCCAGCCGCGTGTCGGTGGACCCGCGCGGGCATGTGGTGATGGTGATTGGCGTGAACGGGGTGGGCAAGACCACCACCATCGCCAAGCTGGGCCAGTACTACCAGAGCCGGGGCCGCGGCGTGATGTTCGCCGCCGGCGACACCTTCCGCGCCGCCGCCGGGGCGCAGCTCGGGGAGTGGGGCCAGCGCCTGGGGGTGCCGGTGGTTCAGGGCACCGATGGGGGAGATCCCGCCGCCGTCGCCTTTGACGCGGCCAGCGCCCGCCGGGCACGCGGCACCGACCTGCTGTTCGTGGACACCGCCGGACGCCTGCACAACAAGCACAACCTGATGGAAGAGCTGAAGAAGGTCCGGCGCGTCGTGGACAAGGCCGATCCCGGCGAACCCAGCGAGGTCTGGCTGGTGCTGGACGCCGTGACCGGACAGAACGGCCTGCAGCAGGCCAAGAAGTTCCACGAGTCCACCCCGCTGACCGGCGTGATCGTCACCAAGCTCGACGGCACGTCCAAGGGCGGCATTCTGGTGCCCATCGTGCGCGAGCTGGGCGTGCCCATCAAGTTCATCGGTGTGGGTGAGGGAGCCGGCGACCTGCAGCCCTTCGACAGCGCGGAGTTCGTGCGGGCGCTGTTCGATGTGGAGCTTCCCAGGAGCTAACCGGACGCCGGGCAGTTCAGGGAACTTCAGGGCCGGGACCTCCGCAGGGCTGGGGCCGCCGGCCCTGTCCAGCGGGGGAGGGGCCGCGTGCCGGACTGTTCCCCGGCCTTTAGGCTTTCCTGACCCAGGCCCACAACCTTCTGACAGAACGGCGGCAGACTGCCATACGCGGTATCGTGCAGCTCAAGCACGCCATCCAGGAATCCGGACGGTCTGTCGGGGCTGATCTCCAGTGTCTTTGCCCGTCATCCCCTGCTTGCGCTGGCCGACGCGCGGTTCCGACCTCATCCTGAGATCAAGAGAAGGTGTTTTTTTGTCTCACCACCAGGACGACCCAGGCCAGTCCGGTTCCCCCGAAACCGACCGTGCAATGTCTCTGCGACGCCAGGCCGAGCGGCAGCTTCGGGCCTCCGGAGTCTCCGACGCGCATGGACTGGACGCCCCGGCCCTACGCGGCCACACGTGGAACCAGAAGTATCTGCTTCAGCAGCACGAACTGCAGGTGCATCAGATCGAGCTGGGTCTGCAGATGGAGGAGCTTGAGCGCAACAATGCGGAGCTTGAGCGCATGCGCGATGTCTACTAGGGTGTGTCCGCAAACCTTCAGAGCCACTCCATCAGGCAGGCAATCGTGACCATGGCCTCGAAATGACAGGCGCGTTT
>NZ_BMOM01000014.1 GCF_014647075.1 Deinococcus aerophilus
TCGCACTGCTTCATCTTGTCATTCTGCCCGCCTCGCTTGAGGCTCAGAAAAGATACAGGCCCACGCCCAAACTGTCAACCCCTCCCCACAGATACCAAGCGAAAGCCCAGAGGATTCTGAGAAAACCTGCGCCGCGTCGCAAAAAATCGGAAAGGCCGTGACAGCCTTTCCGATTGATGATGGGGAGTCCGGAGGCCGCTCAGCCCGGCTGCACCGTTTCCCGCGCACCCTGTTTCTGCTCTTCCAGCACTTCCGGCTTCGGCTGCTCGCCCAGGGCGGCGGCGATCACGGCGGCCTGCTCGCGGGCGTGGACGCTGGCGTATCCGGCGGCGGTACTCGCGCTGCGCGGGCGGCTGGCATGGCTGAGGGTCTGGCCGGGAGCAAGCACGTATTCCAGGTCCTCCCAGATCATCAGCCACGCTCCCTGGTTCTCGGGCTCTTCCTGGGCCCAGACCACCTGTGCGCCCGGGTGGCGGGCCAGCTCGGCGCGCAGGGCGTCGGCGGGGAAAGGGTACAGCTGTTCCAAGCGGACCAGGGCCGTCTGCGCGTGGGCTTCCGGCTGGGCGGCGCGGGCCTCGACGAGTTCCCAGTGCAGCTTGCCGCTGCTGATCACCACGCGGCGTGCTCCGCTGACCTCTGCGTCGCCGATCACCTCACAGAAACGGCCGTCGGTAAAGTCGCTCAGGGGGTTCATGGCCTGTTTGTTGCGCAGCAGGCTCTTGGGCGTCATCACGATCAGGGGCTTGCGGTAGGGCCGCAACACCTGGCGGCGCAGGAGATGGAACATCTGGGCTGCGCTGCTGGGTACAACCACTTGCATGTTCTTCTGGGCACACAGCTGCAGGTAGCGCTCCAGGCGGGCGCTGGAGTGTTCCGGTCCCGCGCCCTCGTAGCCGTGGGGCAGCAGCAGGGTCAGGCCGCTGAGACGCAGCCACTTGCTCTCCCCGGCCGAGAGGAACTGGTCAATTACCGCCTGCGCGCCATTGGCGAAGTCCCCAAACTGACCTTCCCAGGCCACCAGCCCCTTGGGTTCAGAGGTGGAATAACCGTACTCGAAGGCCATCACGGCCTCTTCCGAGAGCGTGCTGTCCACCACTTCCACCCGGCCCTGCTCGGGCGAGAGGTGGGCGAGCGCCATGTATTCCTCGTTCAGGGGGTCCTGGGCATTCTGGTTGTGCAGCACGGCGTGGCGGTGAACGAAGGTGCCGCGTCCACTGTCCTGCCCGACCAGGCGCACCCCGTAGCCCTCGTCCAGCAGCGTGGCGTAGGCGAGCATCTCGCCCATACCCCAGTCGAGGGGCTGCTCGCCGCGTGCCATCGCCGCCCGCGCCTTCAGGACGCGCTCCACGCCCCGGTGGGGCTGGAAGTTCTCGGGCACGCTGGCAAGCTGCAGCCCCAGTTCCTCCAGTTTGGCCTGCGGAACCGCCGTGGGCACCTCGTCTTCCCAGCGGGTGTCGGTGTAGGCCGACCAGTCCACGGCCAGCGCACTCTGGGCCAAGTTCTCCATCTCGGTGACCACCGGCTTGCCCGCGTCGAGGGCGTCTCGGAACTGGTTGATGAGTTCATCACCCTCACCCGCTTTGAGCACTCCCTCCTGTTCCAGACGGGCGGCGTACAGCGCGCGCGCGCCGGGGTGCTTGTCGATCTCGCGGTACATGATCGGCTGGGTCATGCGCGGCTCGTCGCCCTCGTTGTGACCGTTGCGCCGGAACGAGATCAGGTCAATGAACACGTCCTTGCCAAATTCCTGACGGTAGGCCAGCGCGAGGTCGCCGCAGAACACCACCGCCTCAGGATCGTCGCCGTTGACGTGCAGAACCGGCGCGTTGGCGACCTTGGCGATGTCGGTGCAGTACCGGCTGGAGCGGGTGTCGCGCGGATCGCTGATGGTGAATCCCACCTGGTTGTTGATCACGATGCGCACCGCGCCCCCGGTGGCAAAGCCGCGCAGGCGCGAGAGGTTCAGGGTCTCCATGACCACGCCCTGCCCGCTGACGGCCGCGTCACCGTGAATGGTGATGGGCAGGACGGTCTTGCGCTCGGTGTCGCCCCGGCGGTCCTGGCGGGCCCGCACGCTGCCGTGAACGACCGGCGAGACGATTTCCAGGTGCGAGGGATTGAAGGCCAGCGCGAGGTGCATCGGCCCGCCGGGGGTCCGCACGTCGCTGGAGTAGCCCATGTGGTACTTCACGTCGCCCGCCACGTCGGGGTTGTCGCTGAGCTTCTTCTTGCCGTCGAACTCGTCGAACAATACGCCCGGCGGCTTGCCGAAGATGTTGACCAGCGTGTTCAGGCGGCCGCGGTGGGCCATGCCGATCACCACTTCCTTGACTCCGTAGACGCCGGCCTGCTGAATCAGGCGGTCCATCAGCGGAATAAAGCTCTCGGAGCCTTCTAGGCCAAAGCGCTTGACCCCGGGGTACTTGTTCTTGAGGTACAGCTCCAGACCCTCGGCGGCGTTGAGCTTGAGCATGATGCGCCGGCGTTCCTCGGCGCTGAAAGCGTGCCGGCCCTGCCCGCGGCCCTTCTCGATGCGCTCCTGGAACCAGCGGCGCTCGTTGGCAGGCAGATAGTTGTACTCAAAGCCGATGGAACCGCAGTAGGTGTCCTGCAGCTGGGCGATCACGTCGCGCAGCGGCCCGCTGAAGGGACCTTCGTGCACGTGCTCACTGAGGTCAGCCTCCGACAGACCGTAGAACTCCGGGGTCAGTTCGGGAACCACCGGCTGACCGCGCATCTTGAGGGGATTGTTGCGGGCGCTGATGTGCCCGTAGACCCGGTAGGCCGTGACCAGGGCGCCGCCCGCCTGCTGAGCGCCACTGACACTGGCCGGAGCCGCCTGCGGCGCGGCACCCCGGCGGCTCTGACCGAGCTCATAGAAGGCCTGCTGGACCGGTGAATGGGCGATGTCCTGCGCCCCGCCACGCATTTCATCAAAGTAGGTGCGCCACTCGGGGTCCACGCTCTGCGGGTCACTGAGGTACGCCTCGTACAGGCCCTCAATAAAGGCCGCGTTCCCGCCGGACATGATCGTCTGCCACTGCGTCATAACGCCTCCCAGCATACCCCTGTCCCGCGTGGCAAAGGTGGCCTTCTGAAATCCCCGCGAAATGTTCCTGCGGCGGTGTCAAGCCGGGAAAGTCTTTAACTCTCTGTCAGGGACAGTGTGGGACAGGTCGTCCCCGACGGCCTTAAAATGGGTTCATGCAGCTTCTGTCCCGCTTCGTTCTGGCGTTCGGTTTGATCATGATCATCGCGGCGGCGCTGCTGCTCGGCAAGGACGTGATCGACATCAATCAGTTGCACGCCGTTGCCAACGCCAACCGCTCGGCCACCTTTCCCAGTCCGCTGAACAATGTGCTGATCACCTTCGTGCTCGCAGTGGCCGGGGGCTTTCTGCTGGGCCTGGGCATCACGTTGCCGCGCCGCCGCAAGGTCTGAGCTAACGCAGCGCGCCGATCAGTTCGGCCTTGCTCATCTTGCTGCGTCCGTGAATGTTCTTTTCCCGGGCGCGGTTGTACAGCTCGTCGCGGGTCAGATCGGACAGGTCGGCGTGGGGATTACCGGTGCCCTGCGTGCGGGTGTTGGGAGTGCGGCCCTCCTCGCGGCGGCCCTTGTTGACCGTGCGCGCCGCGATCTCCTCGGCGCGGTCCTCGCCCACGCCACGCTCCAGCTCACTGTCCCTGATGTGGCCGTACTTGCGTTCGTCCTTTCGGCTCCAGGCATCTGGCATGAAGATCACCTCCTGCCCGCACGGTAAAACCCGCGTTTCAGACGGGGGTGAGAGGTGCCGTCAGATCCGCTTTAGCTCTGCTGGTCTGCCGCACCACCCTCTGTAGCCAGCGCCTGCACCCGTCCGACCTCCCCGGTAGCGAGGCGCACCTTGATGCCGTGCGGATGCGTGGCCGAGCGCGTGAGCAGCTGCGCCACCTCTCCGCGCGTGCGCCGCCCCGTCCGCTGGTCCTGCTTCTGGACGATGTCCACTACGGTGCCGGGCGTCAGGGCCGAGCGGGGGGGCAGGCCGCTCATGCCTGACCGCCCAGCCGCCCGA
The DNA here is from genome assembly GCF_014647075.1 of Deinococcus aerophilus. NCBI lineage: Bacteria > Thermotogati > Deinococcota > Deinococci > Deinococcales > Deinococcaceae > Deinococcus > Deinococcus aerophilus. The sequence goes on from NZ_BMOM01000014.1 coordinate 4,052, forward strand.
TCAGAGCGCGCGCCACGGTGGGCAGCGACCCGGAGACGTCGGCGCGCATCAGCGGGTTCTGGGCCTGTCCGGGCCGCTCCACAAAAGCGGTGCGCAGGCCCGCCGCCCGCGCCCCGGAGATGTCCCAGCCGTGCGCGGCGAGCAGCCAGCTGTCCTGCGGGGTGGCCCCCACCTGGGCCATACCGTACTCGTAGGCCCCGCGTCCGGGCTTGAGCACTCCCGAAGGGTCCACCGACACGGCGCGGTCCACCAGATCGGCAAATCCGGCCTGGGCCAGCTGGGCGTCCAGCACCTCCTGCTTGTTGTTGGTCAGGCACACCAGCCGCGCTCCGCCGGCCCGGAGGATTTCCAGCCCCTCGCGGGTATCAGCGTGCGCGGGCAGCGCCCGCATGGTCGCCGCCACCTGTGCGGGCAGCTCCCCGGGCACCGCCTCCCCCCGCGCCTCTCCCAGCGCCGACAGCGCCTCGCGGCCCAGCACCGAGAAGTCGCGGTACTCCCCCAGGACCGTGTGGGTCAGCGCGAGCTGCAGCACCAGATTGAACCACTGCTTTCTGGCTCCCATGTCCCCGAACGCCCCGGCGAACAGCGGATCGAGCGCCGAGAGGTCCAGCAGGGTCTCGTTCATGTCCAGAAAGACGGTGGGAGTCATGGGGCCAGCATAGTGGAGCGCCCGCGCACTCCGGGACGGGACCACCCGGGATGGGTCTTAACACCTTCTCCACTTCAGCCTTTCTCGCGGCGCTCCCCGTGCCGCTTCAGTGGCCTAGGGGTCAGGCGGCTTATTTCAGGGCGTCGGCGGCAATTCTGGCCAGGGCGGTGCTCGCCTTGCCGAAAGCCTCCCCACAGCCGCTGGCGCGGTGACGCCGCTGAAGGTAGACCGGATCGTTATAGGCCAGCACCACCTGGCCGGCCGCGTTCTGGTACGCCAGAAACTTCATGGGCAGGTCAATGGCGACCGTCTGGGCACACTGCATCAGCGGCGTGCCGCCGGCCGGGTTGCCCAGCAGCAGTACCTCGGTGGGCCGCAGGGTCAGCCCGGCGTCCTGCGCGGCCTGCGCGTGGTTGATGCGGGCCGCCGTCTTGAAGCCCAGCGCGGCCCCGGCGGCAGAAACGCGGTCAAGTGTGTCGGTGACGCTGTACGGGCTGCGCAGTTCAATCAGGCCGCTGGCCCCCGGCAGGTCGTGACCGGACATCATGGTGCAGGCGCTCAGGGAAGCGGCGAGGCTGCCCACGGTCAACAGGCGGAAAACGGTGGTCATCGGTCACGCTCCTTGGGTCCAGGAACCGGGAATGAAGGAAGCAGGACGGGCGAGTCCTCAGTGTAAGGCCTGTCGCCCGGGTAATCCCCAGCCGGCCCGGGCACCCTGGAAGCACCCAAGAAGAAGGACACTGGCGGGCCACCGGCGTCCTCTCTGGACAGACTCCCGAGCGGGAGGCTCAGACCTCCAGCGCCAGCTTGTCCACATCATTGAGCAGCGGCGTGCCCGCCGGGTACTCGCCGTTGAAACACGCCAGACACAGGCCCGGTCCACCCACCGCCTCACGGATGCCACGCTCGCTGATGAACGCCAGGGTGTCCGCACCGATCAGGGCCCGGATCTCCTCCAGGGTGTGCGTGCTCGCCACGAGTTCCTTGCGGGCGGCGGTGTCAATGCCGTAAAAGCACGGATGCGTGATGGGCGGACTGCTCACCCGGAAATGCACCTCGGTGGCCCCCGCCTCGCGCAGCAGGTTCACGATCTGGCGGCTGGTCGTGCCGCGCACGATGGAATCATCCACCAGAATCACGCGCTTGCCGCGCACGGCGCTGGTGGGCGAGAGTTTCATCTTCACCTTCAGCTCGCGGGCCTCCTGGGTGGGTGCGATGAAGGTGCGGCCCGCGTAGGGATTCTTGTACAGGCCGTAATCAAAGGGAATGCCGCTCTGGCGGGCGTAGCCGATGGCCGCGCCGATGCCGCTGTCGGGCACCGGAACCACGATGTCAGCCTCGATGGGCCGTTCGCGGGCCAGCTGCTCGCCCATGCGGATGCGGCTCTCGTGGGCGTCGATGCCGTCGAGCTGGCTGTCGCTGCGGGCAAAGTAGATCCACTCGAAGGCGCAGGGGGTCGGGGCGCGCGGCTCGACCATCAGGCTGTGCAGGCCGTCTCTGTCCACCCAGACCAGTTCGCCCGGCTGCACGTCGCGCAGCAGCCGCGCGCCCACGGCGTACAGGGCGCAGGGTTCACTGGCCAGCGCATAGGCCCCGTCGTCGCGCTGCCCGATCACCAGCGGCCGGACCCCGTGCGGATCCCGGAAGCCGATCAGCTGGGTGCGGCTCATCAGGACGCAGGCGTAGCCGCCCTTGAGCCGACGCATGGCGGCGGCGGTCGCCTCGATCAGGTCCATGTGGCTCTCGCGGGCGATCAGGTTGAGCATCACCTCGGAGTCGTTGGTGGTCTGGAACAGCGCGCCCTCATTGAGCATCTCGGCGCGGACTTCCAGAGCGTTCACGAAGTTGCCGTTGTGCGCCATGCCCAGAATGCCCTTGTTCGTGCGGGTGGTCAGCGGCTGGGCATTGAAGCGCAGGTTGGAGCCGGTGGTGCTGTAGCGCACGTGGCCGATGCTGACGCGGGCGTTGGGCAGACGCACGCTGTCCAGGCGGCGCTCATCGAAGACCTGCGTGACCAGCCCCAGGTCCTTTTCCACGTGGAACCGCTCGCCGTCGCTGACGCACATGCCCGCCGCCTCCTGGCCACGGTGCTGCAGGGCGAACATGCCCAGGTAGGTCAGCCACGCCAGATCGTTGGGCACCGGCGAGTACAGGCCAAAGACCCCACATTCCTCGCGCGGCTTGTCGGTGGCGAAGTCGTTTTCGGTCAGGACCTGCAGGGGAAGATCAGGTTGCATGGCACTCCCCCGGGACAGGGCGCCTCATCCCAGAATCCCCACGAGCGGGCTTTCGAAGGCGTCTTTCAGGGCGGCGAGGTTCACACTCAAGTGTAGGCCGCGGGTGGGGGCGGCAACCGTGAGCGTATCGCCCCCGCTGACGCCCAGCCGCGTGAAGGGCACGCCGAGGTGGCGCAGGTGGCTTTCGGCAGCGCCGGCATCGGAAACGGCCACCACCACGCGGCTGTGGGCCTCGCCGAACAGCAGCGCGTCGGTGCGGATGTCGCCGGGGGCGTCAAGCTGCACGCGGGCACCGATGCCCCCGGCAATCGCCATCTCGGCCAGCGCCACGGCCAGCCCGCCCTCGGCACAGTCGTGGGCGGTGTCGGTCAGGCCCGCGCGGATCAGCGAGAGCGTCGCGTCAATCACCCGCTGTTCCAGATTCAGGTCCAGCGGCGGAACGTGTCCGGCCTCCAGGCCGTGCACCGTTTCCAGGTACTGCGAGGCCCCGATGCTGTCTGCGTGCTCACCGAGCAGATACAGCGTCTGATCTGCCGCCTTGAGGCCCAGCGTCGCCCGCCTGGAAATATCGGGCAGCACGCCCACCATGCCGATCGTGGGGGTGGGGTGAATCGCCACACGCTCGTCGCCCTGGGTGTACTGGTTGTACAGGCTGACGTTGCCGCCCGTGACCGGCGTGTTCAGGGCGCGGCAGGCGTCCGCAATGCCCTGCACGGCCTGCTGAAGCTGGTAGTACACCTCCAGGCGGTGCGGATTGCCGAAGTTGAGGTTGTCGGTGATGGCCAGCGGCGTGGCCCCCACACACGCCAGGTTGCGCGCGGCCTCGGCGACGGCGGCGGCGGCCCCGGTGTACGGATCGAGCTGCACGAAACGCGGGTTGCAGTCGCTGGTGGCGGCCACGCCCATGCCCGAGCCCTTCACGCGCATCACGGCGGCGTCGGCGGCTCCTGGCACGACCACGGTGTTTGTCATCACCTGATGGTCAAAGCGCTGGAAGATGGGGCGCTTGCTCGCGATGGTGGGGTGCGAGAGCAGGTCCAGCAGCACCGCGCCCGCGTCGCCGGGGACGGGCACCGCGCTGAGGTCACGCTCGCGGGCCGCGCGGATGTCCGGGGACTCCACACCCTCACGGGTGTACTTGGGGGCCTCGTTCAGCAGGGCCACCGGCAGGTCACAGACCACCTCGCCCTTCCACGTCAGGCGGTAGTTGTTGTGGGCCTCCACCTCGCCGATCGTCACCACGTCCAGTTCCCACTTGGCAAGCAGGTCCAGCAGGGCCTGCTCCTTGCCCGGCACCGGCACCAGGATCATGCGCTCCTGCGACTCGCTGAGACACAGTTCCATGGGCACCATGCCCGATTCACGGGTGGGCACCAGATCCAGGTTCATGGTGATGCCCAGCCCGGCACGGTAGGCCATCTCGCAGGTGCTGGACACCAGGCCCGCGGCGCCCATGTCCTGCACGCCCGCCACCACACCGGACTCGATGGCCTCCAGAGTGGCTTCCAGCAGCAGTTTTTCCATGAATGGATCGCCCACCTGCACGGCAGGGCGGTCGGCCTGACTCGCCTCACTGAGGTCCGCCGAGGCGAACACCGCGCCGCCCAGCCCGTCGCGCCCGGTCTTGGAGCCCACGTAGACGATGGTGTTGCCGACCTCGCCCATGGTGCCCTTGGCAAGGTCCTCGTGGCGCAGCAGGCCCAGGGCCATCACGTTGACCAGCGGGTTTTCCTGATAGCTGGGATGAAAGGTGACCTCGCCGCCCACGGTGGGCACACCGATGGCGTTGCCGTAGTGGGCGATGCCTTCCACCACACCGTTCACCAGAAAACGGGTGCGGGGGCTGTCCGGGTTGCCAAAGCGCAGGCTGTCCAGCACGGCAAAGGGCCGCGCTCCCATGGCGAAGATGTCGCGCAGGATGCCGCCCACGCCGGTCGCCGCGCCCTGGACGGGCTCCACCGCCGAGGGGTGGTTGTGGGACTCCATCTTGAAGGCCACGCCCCAGCCCTCGCCGATGTCCACCACGCCGGCGTTCTCGCCGGGGCCCTGCAGCACCTGCGGGCCGGTGGTGGGAAAGGCGCTGAACAGTGGACGCGAGTTCTTGTAGCCGCAGTGTTCGGACCACATCGCGCCCACGATGGCGGCTTCCAGCGCGTTGGGCTCGCGGCCGATGCCGGACACGAGCAGGTCGAATTCCTCGGCGGACAGACCGAAGGTGGCAGCCTGGGAGCGCAGCGAGGTCGGAGACGGGCGGGCAGGAGTCTGGGTCATGGGAAATCCTTGAAGCGGGAAGGGCGGCGAGGAGGCGAAGCGGAGGACAGCACCAGGGTCGCTCAGGCCTTCTGTCCCAGCACGACCTGACCCCGGTGGTACGCCACGTGCCGCAGGTGCAGGCCCACGGCGGCCAGGCGCGGGCGCTCTCCGGTCGGGGCGCTGGGCGAGAAGGTCATGCCCTGCATGTCGGTGTCGCTCGCCCCGCGCAGATAGACAACGGCCTGTTCACCCACTGCCTCCAGCCGCGCCAGGACGGCGGCCTTGCCCCCAGCCTCGGTCATGGGAGCAGCCTCCGTCCCCATGGCCTGCGCCCAGTCCTTGTCCTCCCAGCCCAGGTAGTGGTAATTGGCCGCCCGGTCACCCAGCACGGTCAGGCGCAGCCAGTCGGCGATGTGCAGGGCGTGCCACGCCGGGCTGTGGCCCAGGCGGTCCGTTCCAAACGTTTCCTCGGAGATGGTGTCCAGCACCGCCCGGAAGGCCGTCAGCTCGGTGCGGTAGTTGTCGGCCAGAAATTCCTGAATGCTCGTCATTTGACCAGTGCTCCTTGCAGACTCTGAAACACGCCGCGACCGTCCTCGCCGCCCAGCAGGGCCTCCACAGCGCGCTCGGGGTGGGGCATCATGCCCAGCACATTGCCGCGCTCATTCACGATTCCGGCGATGTCGTTGAGGCTGCCGTTGGGGTTGTCCAGATACCGGAAGACCACCCGGCCCTCGCCCTCCAGCCGCGCCACCGTTTCCGGGTCGGCGTAGTAGTTGCCCTCCCCGTGCGCGATGGGAATTTCGATGGTCTGGCCCCCGCGGTACGCCGAGGTAAACGCCGTCTGGTTGTTCTCCACACGCAGATGCACCGGCTTGCACGAGAAGTGCAGGTCACGGTTGCGTCCCAGCGCACCGGGCAGCAATCCCGCCTCGGTCAGAATCTGAAAGCCGTTGCACACGCCCAGCACAAAACCGCCGCGTTCGGCGTGCGCCTTGATGGCGGTCATGATCGGACTGCGGGCAGCGACCGCGCCGCTGCGCAGATGGTCACCGTAGGAAAAGCCCCCAGGAACAAAGACCAGATCGGTGCCGTCCGGCAGGCCCGCCTCGCTGTGCCACACAAACCGGGCGTCCGGGTCCAGGGTCAGGCGGGCGGCGTGCAGCGCGTCGGCGTCGCAGTTGGAGCCGGGAAACTGAATAACGGCCGTCTTCATAGCCGCTGCAACTCGCTGACCGTACGCTCACTCACGACGTTTCCGGTGTTCAGGGTGCCTGCCGGCTCGAACATCATGATCCAGGTCTCCTCGGTCTCGGCGACCGGCAGGTGTTCCACGCCACGCGGAACCACGATGAGTTCGCCCTCGTTCACGACCGCCTCGCCGTCACGGAATTTCAGCCGCAGCACCCCGCGCACCACCATGAACAGCTCGTCCTCCTGTTCATGGGCATGCCACTCGAATTCGCCGGCAATGCGGGCAATCTTGACGTGCTGACCGTTGAGTTCAGCGACGATCCTGGGTTGCCAGCGCTCGGTGAACTGGCCGAACTTCTCGGGCAGGTTCACGGTTGCGGGCACGCTCATGCCGGCTCCAGATCCGTCTGGGCCGCCGCTTCTTCCAGTTCCCAGCGGGCATCTTCCATCACCGGGTTGCTCAGGACGTTCTGGGTGATGTCGCGCAGCTGGGCCTCGACGGCGGCGCGCTCACCGTCCAGGGTCAGTTCGATGTACTTGCCGACGCGCACGCCGCTGACATTGCCATGGTCGAGGTGCGACAGCGCACGCTCCACGGTGCGGCCCTGCGGATCGAGGATGCTGGGTTTCAGGGTGACAAAGACTCTGGCGCGGTACTGGGACATACAGGCTCCTTTGGGAGACGGCAGACGAGACAGACGGAAAAGGTGGGGCAGCGCAAAGGCGGGCGGAGGGGGCAATCAGCCCAGGGCGGGCGACGTCACGCGGCGCAGCATCTCGGCATAGGCATCCTCGACGCCGCCCAGATCGCGGCGAAAACGGTCCTTGTCCATCTTCTCGCCGCTCGCCGCGTCCCAGAAGCGGCAGGTGTCGGGGCTGATCTCGTCGGCCAGGATCACCGTGCCGTCGGGCAACTTGCCAAATTCCAGCTTGAAGTCGATCAACCGGACGCCGCGTTCCAGGAAGAACGGCACCAGAAAGTCGCGGACCTCCAGGGCCAGCGCACGCACCCGCGTCAGCTCGGCTTCGGTGGCCCAGCCCAGGGCCAGGGCGGTGTCCGTGTTGATCAGCGGATCGCCCAGCGCATCGGACTTGTAGCAGTACTCCACGACCGGCCGCGACAGTTCGGTGCCTTCCTCGATGCCCAGCCGTTTGCTGAAGCTGCCGGCGGCCACGTTGCGCACAATAACTTCGACCGGAATGATGGTCACGGCCCGGACACGCTGCTCGGTCTCGCTCAGTTGCTCAAGAAAGTGGGTGGGAATGCCCGCCGCCTCCAGCATGGGGTACAGGTGGGCGGTGATCGCGTTGTTGGTGGCCCCCTTGCCTGCCCACTGGCCGCGCTTGGCCGCGTTGAAGGCGGTGGCCTCGTCCTTGTACTCCACGATGTACTCGCCGGGGTGGCTGGAGGCGTAGACCCGCTTGGCCTTGCCCTCGTAGCGCAGTTCGCCCCTGTGCCGTTTGCCGCTGTGCCCCGTGTTGGTGGACCGTTCGCCTTGGCTCATGCATGCTCCATTCCGCGCAGCAAATCCCGCGCGGACAAAGTAGAAACGGCGCCCCCCGGAGTGATCTCGGGGCGACGCTGTGGTGTCGCGGTGCAGGTCATCTTGTGCCTCTCCATCGCCGCCTCTCGGGCGGACTTACCAGCTCCCTGTACGGGCGCCGGGGCGTCTCACAGGACGCGGGTGGAAATTCTGGCCTTCCCCCTGTGCGCTCGGGGCGGCCAACAATCAGCGTAACACCCCCGCACATGAAGACGGTGGGGGTGTTCAGAGGACAGAGACAGCTCCGGATCAAGCCGCCCAGGCCCGGATTCAGTGGTTGTGTGTGTGCCCGCCGCCCCGCTTGCCGCTGACCTCTTCGCGCACTTCGGCAACCAGGAAGGTGCAGGCTTCCGCACAGGGAATGCCGCCGGGCACGCCGTCAAAGAAGGTGTGGGGCAGTTTCCTGCCCGCCCACAGCCGCGTGCGCAGGCAGCCGCCGCAGACGTCCTCGGCCACCGCCTCGACCTGCGCGGGCGTGGCCTTCTGCACCTTGGCGTAGATGCCCGTCTGGCGGCGGGCCGTGGTCGGCCACGGGGTGTGGCGCAGGACGTGGCAGGTATGGGCGTAGGTTTCCTCCACCACGGCCGGATACAGGTAGTGAATCGCCCGCTTGAGGTCGGCCTCGTTGAGAACCGCCCGCCAGCCGCGCGGCAGGTTGCGCAGGGTATGCACCGGCCGGTGGTGGCCGCCCTCGTCGCGCCGCGTCGCGTCGCGCACGCCCTCGGGGGTCACCAGGGTCTGCAGTTCGTGACCGGGCATGCCCTCGTCCAGCGCGTGCCGGATCTCAAAGACCCCGCTCTGACAGGTGATCAGCACCTCGCCCAGGCGCAGACCCTGACGGGCGCGCTCCATCACGGTGGCCCAGGCAGCGGTGTGGGCGTGGTCAGGGTCACCGTCCTCGGTGGACGCTCCGCTCGCCTCCTCGGCCAGATGCAGGATCACGTCGGCCACGGCGCGGTGCGTGCCCACGGGTTTGGCGTAGTAGACCGTCTGCGGGCCGTGAGGATTCTCGGCGAAGACGGTCACCGGCCCGCTCAGGTCCATGTCCTCGGGAATGGTTTCCAGGGTGTGCCAGCCCTCGGAGGCGAAGAACGGCACCACCACGACCCGGGCCGCGCGGACGACCTCGGGCCAGGTGCCCACCTTGGGATCCTCATCGAGAAACAGGGCATGCACCTCGGCAAACTGCCCGGATTCACGCAGCGTCTGGGCGTTGTGGTAGATGACGCGGTTGCTGTTCTCGTTGCGGGTGGTGCCGTGCCCCAGCACGATCAGGGCCGTATCGGCCGCCGAGAAGTCCGGCAGGGCCTCGCGCGCCCGCTCCACGATCACGTCGGTCATGGCGGGATGCACGCCGTAAGGCAGCGTGTAGCGCACGGTCCGCCCGCCGAGCACGCGGGCCACGCCGCCGGGCGGCACCGGTCCCTGATGACCCAGCCCCAGCTCGCGCGGAATGACGGTCTCGGTGAAGTAGCCCTCCGAGATGAACATCGGAATCACGGTGACGTCCGTGCTGGCCGTGGTTTTCAGCACTTGGCGCAGCGAGGGGTCTTCCTTCCAGTAGCCCTCGATCACCTCGTCGTACAAGCCGCGCTCGCGGATCAGTTCGGCGTAGCGGTACACCGCCGAGGCCGATTCGCCGTTGAGGTGGGAGCCGTGTCCGATCAAGACCAGGGAACGCATATGACCTGCACTGTAACGCCGTGCCGGGCGCAACAATGTCCCGCTTGTTGCAGGCCGGACCCCGACGGCGTCCGCGGACCTAAGGTCCCCTGAACGGACCGCTCACGCCGGCCCTATGGTCCGCCCCTACCGTGAGTGGGAACACAAAGCAAGTGAGCCACAGGAGGTTCGTCATGTTCTTCAACCAGAAAGACCGCCACGAGCAGATGGCCCGCCTCGATCCCCGCGACACCGACGGCGACGGTCAGGTCAGCCCGCAGGAAGCCGCCGCCTACGTCCACGACTACATGCAGAACGCCTCGCCCGAGGAGCGACAGCAGATTCTGCGCGACTACCTGGGCGGCCTGTCGCCCGATCAGCGTCAGCAGATGGGCAACGCCATCGTGCGCAGTGAGGCCAATCCGGTCCAGCAGGTGAATGCCGAGGACCCCAACGACCTCGCCGACGCCTATGCCCGCACGGCCCAGGCTTCCCAGCAGGGCGACAAGAGCCCGCTGGAGGCGGCCTTCAGCGAGGGCGGCATGCTCAGCAGTCCGCTGGTCAAGGCGGGGCTGGTCGGGCTGGCGGGCATGATCGGCAGCCGAATGCTGCGGCGCTGACACGGAAGGAACCCCAGCGCGTCCAGAACCCCGGTGGTTCTGGGCGCGCTGTTTGCGGGCAGGGGTTAAAGACTTCTGTGGCCCGCCCCGCCGCTCCCCGGTCATCCAGCCGCTAGAATTGCGCCCGATGCCTCTCTCGTACCTGGCGCGCATCGCGCAGACGCCCGCTCCCACCTCGCAGGAGGGGGAGCGGGCCGACCTGATGGCCCAGCTGTGGGGCGAACTGGGCTACGCCACCGAGCGCGACAGCGTGGGCAACGTGCTGACGCGCATTACTCCGCCCGGCACCGAGGGCCGCCCGGCCCTGCTGCTCGCCGCCCATCTGGACACCGTGTTTGAGGCGGGCACCGATGTGCGGGTACGCGAGGACGGCGGCCGCCTGATCGGACCGGGGGTGGGCGACAACAGCGCCAGCCTGGCGGTGGTCACGGCGCTGCTGCGCGACCTGCGCGGGCACACCGACATGTTGAGCCGGCCCCTGTGGGTGGCCGCCAACGTGGGAGAGGAGGGCCTGGGCGACCTGCGCGGCAGCAAACACCTGCTCGCCCAGCACCGCCGGCAGCTGGGGGCCTTTATCGCGGTGGACGGCTATCTGGGGGTCGCGGTGACGCGCGGAGTGGGGGTGCGGCGTTACCGGGCCACCTTTCTGGGACCGGGAGGACACTCGTGGGGAGACCAAGGACCCAGCGCCCTGCACGCCCTGGGCCGGGCCATCCGGGCGCTGTACGCCCTGCCGCTGCCCACCTCGCCGCGCACCACCCTGAACGTGGGCATGGCCTCGGGCGGCACCAGCGTCAATTCCATCGCGGGCGACGCCGAACTGCTGCTCGACCTGCGTTCGCTGGGGCCCGACGAACTCACCGACCTCGACCGCCGCGCGCTGGGCGCGCTGCACGCGGCGGCGCGCGAGACCGGCGTGACCGTGCGGATCGAGCGCGTCGGCGACCGCCCCGGTGGAGACCTGCACAGCGGCGCGCTGCTGCCGCTGATCCGGGAGGCGGCCCGCGAGGTCCGCACCGACCTGCGTACGGCGTCGAGCAGCACCGATGCCAACGCCGCCGCGCCCTACGGCCTGAGCGCCGTGGCGGTGGGGGTCTACCGCGGCGGCAACGCCCACCGCCATGACGAGTGGGTCCAGACGGGCAGCTTGGCGCCGGGGCTGAGCTTCCTGCGGCACATCGTCGAGCTGTACCAGCGGCAGCCGGTAGCCTGAGGCGTCCGGCCCACCACCCGTGAGGAGCCTCACGTTTTGAGTTCCGGGTTTTACCGGCCAGGAGCGGCTTTTTCGTAACTTTTGCGGCAATCGCAACCCACCAATTTCCCATCTGGACGACGCACAATGAGGGACCCATGACTCCTTCCCTGCGCCGCCCACAACCGCGCCGTGACCTGTCCGTCCGCTTCTCCCCACGCCGGATGCTGCGGGCCGCCGCGCTGGGCGGTGTCATGCTGCTGGGCGCGTCCGGAGCGCAGGCGGCCTCGTCGCCGGCCCAGCTGATCTTCAACCGCGTCAACCACCTGCTGCAGGGCGAATACGGCGGCCTGTCCACGGTGGACCGTCAGAAGCTGCAACGCGAGTATCAGGGCCGGCTGGACGCCGTGTGCAGCGCCGCCCCCGACTGCGCCGAGAGCAAGGCGTATCCGGTGATTCAGGCCGAACTCACGGCGCTGGGCGACGAACACAGCTATTTCGAGACGCCCGAGGATTACCGCGAGTTTGTGGCCAGCGCGACCGGCGGCAACCGGCGGCAGTTTGGCGTGAAGCTCGCGCGGCTGGACGGCGAGAACCGGGTCGTCACCGAGGTCGTGCCGGGCAGCGCCGCCGAGGAGGCGGGGCTGCAACGCGGGGACCTGCTGCTGACCCTCAACGGACAGCCGTATACCTACGCGGCCCTCAGGGCAGCCAAGGAGGGCGGTCAGGATACCCGGCTGGGTCTGACCCGCCGCGGCGCGAGCGTGACCACCACCCTCAAGGCCCGTGAGAGCAGCACCCGGGACCTGCCGCGCCTGAGTTACGTGCCCGCGAACACCACCGGCGTGGCGAGCGCCGTGACCACCGTGCGCGGCAGCGAGGTGGGCGTGCTGCGTATTCCCACCTTTCTGTCGGGCGGGGGCGTGGCCCAGGCGGTCCACGATCTGGTAGGTCAGGCCCAGGCGCGCGGCGTCTCAGGACTCATCGTGGACCTGCGCGGCAACGGCGGCGGCAGCCTGAGCGAGTGCGACAGCGGCGTGAGCGCCTTCGTGCCCAGCGTGACCCGGCTGGCCCGCAGCGTGGGCGGCAGCGCCCGCACCGTGGTCAGCCGCGGTACCCGCGTGGAAAACGGCCAGATCGCCGGAGGCGTGCGCAACCCGCACCTGTGGACCGGCCCGATGGCAGTGCTGGTGGACGCAGGCAGCGCCTCGTGCAGCGAGTTCTTTGCCTATGAAATCCAGTACGCCGGGCGTGGCCCGGTCATCGGCGAATCCACCGCCGGAGTCGGCAACACTGCCACCCGGGTCTTCGAGGTCGGAGACGGCGCGCTGCACCTCACGGTGCTGAACTACGCCAAGCCCGACGGCACGCCGTACCCCACGCGCATTACCCCGGACCGGCCCAGTGTTCAGGGCGAGGAACAGGTCCGGCACCTGACCCAGGGCCAGGATGACCTGCTGACCGAGGGACTGCGGGCGCTGGTGAATGCCCCGGTGCTGAGCCTCGACCCCTTCCGCGACCGGCCCTGACTCGGAGCGTGGGCGTCAGCTCGGTCCGGACCGCTGGCGGGCGTACCACTGGGGCTGTGTTCCGTCGAGATCGGTAAAGCCGTAGAGCCCGGCGAGTTCGCCCACGTCCAGAACCCGGCCGGTGTGCCTCAGGGCGTCCGGGTCACGGGCCAGCGCCACGATGCCGCGCGCGGCGTAGTGTGGCGTCTCGGTCTGCCCGGTCAGTTCCTGCGGCGTGTGGTGGGTCAGCATCAGTTCGGTGCGCATCCACCCGGGGGCCACACCGATCACGGGAATGCCCCGCGCCTTCAGGTGGTGGCCCAGGGCGTAGGTCAGGCGATTCTTGGCCGCCTTGCTGACCTCGTAGGGCAGCCAGCCGGGCGGTTCGTCGGTGTGTCAGGTGGTGTTGACGATCATGCCGTGTCCGGCGGGTCCCAGCAGATGCTTGAGGGCCAGCAGACCCGTCAGGTAATCGCTGTACGCTCCGGCGAGCAGCATGTGCCGGAGCTGTTCGGGCGGCTCGTCCCAGACTTCCGGATCGGTGCCGGGTGTGCCCGTGGGCGCGTCCCCCAGCGGATCATGGCCTCCCCACGCATTGTTCACCAGCAGGTCCAGGCGTCCCCAGCGTTCGGCAATCCGGAGCATCAGGGCGTCCACCTGTGCGGGATCGGTGTGGTCACACCGCAGAGCTTCGGCGCGGCCGCCTGCGGCGCGGATGGCGTCGGCCGTGTCGTCCACCGTGGTGTCCGGAAGCCGGGGCTGCGTGCTGTGGCCACGCGTGCTGCGCGCCGTGCAAAGGACGTGCGCGCCCGCCGCCGCCAGTTCCAGCGCGGTGGCCCGTCCCAGGCCGCGTGAGGCTCCGGTGACCAGCGCGACCTGACCGTCCAGCGGCCCGCTCAGTGAGTCACTTCGTGGCGCGGCCGAAGTCATACCGGACCCCGCGCGGGGGCGCGACGCATGCACGCTTCACCGGGGGTGAACACAGAATTCGGGATGTTCATCAACACCTCCGTGGGCCGTGCCCGTCCGGTGGACCGTTGGGGTCCCCCGACCCCTCCACGGTACCGCGCGGGCATGGGTGCCGCCTGACCGTTGATCCGCCTGTGGTCAGGCAGGCTCAGGCCGCAGAGGGCGCCGGGGCCAGATCACGCAGCGCCCAGCGCAGCCCCCAGGCGGTGACCAGGCCGGTGGCCGCCAGGATCAGCCACGGCGCGGCCGGCAGGCCCACCCGCGCGCCGGTGTCGATGAGCCAGCCCCCCAGCACGCTGCCCAGCGCCCCACCCAGCCCCAGGCTGATGGCGCTGAAGCCGAAGTAGCTGCCCACCTGTTCGGGGGGAGCGAAACGGGCGGTCAGGGTCTGCTGGGTGGGATACACGAGCATGGTGCCCAGGCTGTACAGGGCCACGCACAGCAGCAGCGCACCGAAGCTGGAGACCAGGGCCATCAGCCCCAGGGCCAGCCCCACGGTGCCCACCGCCAGCGTCAGGACCGTGCGCACGCGCAGATACCGCTCGGCCAGCCGCAGCAGCGGGTATTGCAGCGCCACCGCGAGCCCCGCCGATACCGCGTACAGCGGCCCCGTCGCCTGCGGGCCGGCCAACGCAATCGCCTTGAGGGTCACGGCCACGTTGATCTGCGTGCTGAGCAGAAAGTAGCCGACCAGAACCAGCGTGAAGCGGCGAAAGGGCACGTTGGCGGCGGCGGCGCGCAGTCCGGCCATGCCGCTGCCGGGGGGGCGACGCGGGGGGCGTACATGCGGCAGGGTCAGGCCCATCAGGGCGGCAGCAAGCAGGTACACGCTCGCCGAGGCCAGGGCCGCCACCTGAAAGCCCAGGCCCAGCAGCGCCGCGCCGATCAGGGGGCCGGTGACCATGCCCAGGTTCCCGGAGATGCTCGCCAGACTGAACATCCGCGTGCGGTGCTCCGGGCGGGTCACGGCAGTGATGGCCGCACTCTTGGGAGCATCGAACAGCCCGCCCCCGATGCCGGCGAGCAGCGCCGAGGCGAGCAGTTCAGGCAGAGAACCGCTGAAGGCCATCCAGGCGAAGCCCAGCGAGCGCAGCACACACCCGGCCAGAATCAGCGGCTTGGGCCCCACCCGGTCGGCCCAGGCGCCGCCCAGCACCGTCAGGCCCTGCTGGGTGAGCTGCCGCAGGCCCAGCACCAGCCCCACGCTCGCCGCCGCCCAGCCCAGCCCCCCGGACGCCACCGACCCGGCAAAATGCACCGTCACCAGCGGAATCACGGCGAAGAAGCCGCCCCACATCAGAAAGTTGGCGACGATCAGTCCCAGCTGCGCCCCGGACAGGCGCAGCGGCGGGGGCGGGGCTGGTGGGGCGGGGGTCGGGGGCGCCGCAACGGTCACGGGCGTCACCATATCCCGGTCGCCTGCCGCCGCAGGAACACGGTCCCGTCCGGCGGAACGCTCAGATCGAGCCCTCGAAGCGGTCGCGGTAGACCACATACGCCACGCCCAGGGTTGCCAGCGTGCTGAGCAGGCTGCTCAGGCCGTAGCTGATCAGCGGCAGGGTGATGCCGGTCAGGGGCAGCACCCCCAGGGCCGCCCCGATGTTCTCCAGCACCTGAAAGCCCAGTTGCCCCAGCACCCCGGCGAACAGCACCTGATCCTGCAGCCGGGGAGAATCACCCGCCATGCTCGCCAGACCCCAGAACAGCGCGCCGTACAGCAGCAGCACGGCCAACCCACCGATCAGGCCCTGTTCCTCGGCCCAGGTGCTGAAGGCAAAGTCGGTGTGCGCCTCGGGCAGAAAGCCGTTGTGCGACTGGCTGCCCTGCTTGTAGCCCTTGCCCTGGATTCCGCCCGAGCCGACCGCGATGGTGCTCTGAATGACCTGATATCCAGCGCCGCGCGGGTCCTGATAGGGATCGAGAAAGATGGTGAGGCGCTTTTGCTGGTACGGCTCGAGGTGCGGGTACAGCACCGTGGGCACTGCGGCCCCCACAAGCAGCAGCGCCAGCAGCGCGTGCCACCACGGAATGCGGGCCGCGAGCAGCATCACTCCGAAGATGGCGGCGAGCACCAGCGCTCCGCCGAAATCCTGCACGACCACCAGCCCCAGGGCCGGCAAAAACACGGCCAGGGCCATCAGGTATGTGCGCAGGCCCGTGTAGCCCGCCCTGAGCGTCAGGGCGAGCATCAGGATCAGGGCCAGCTTCAGCAGTTCCAGCGGCTGAAACTGCACCGGCCCGATCACGATCCAGTTCTGCTGACCGTTCACGTCCCGGCCGATCACGAAGGTGCTCGCCTGCAGCAACAGCGCGAAGCCAAACAGCCACGGCGCAAAGGCGTAAATGCGGTCGCGGCCCGCCCACCACAGCAGCGCCAGTGGCACGGCGGCGAGCGCCACGCCGATCAGCTGTTTGGTCAGGATGCCGTCCGAGGCGCGCGGCGACAGCGCGGCGGTGCTCACGGTGAGCAGCCCCACGGCGAGCAGCGCCGCGACGATCAGGGGAAAACGCAGGTCGTATTTCAAGGCAGCCTCACCCCCTCAGGGTAGGGTCTGCGGGGCTGAGGGAAGTAAGTTCTCGGGCCGCGTGAGGAGTCAGGCCACGGGCCGGCCCCGCCGCAGCTGCCCGGCCTCCTTCTCGCCGTCGGGGCAGTGCGCCAGCGCCCACGCGGCGGCGGCCTCCACGTCGTATGCGGTGCGGCGAAAGGTGACGTTCCACAGCGGGCCGCGCCGCTCCAGCAGGGCCCAGCGCGCCGCCGGATCACCCTGCAACTGCCGCGACACCGGACCCACATTCACGAAGGTCACGCCGTCTGCGCACGCCACCTGTTCGCGGTGGGTGTGACCGACGACGACCACCCGCGCCCGCGGCCAGCTGCCCACCTGTTCCAGCAATTCGTCGGGGGACGCCGCGCCGCCGGACCGGTTCACGAACAGGGCGTCCCAGGCGCTGTGCAGGCTGCCATGCGCGAGCAGCAGCTCGCCGCCCGCGGCCTCGGCAGTGGTGGGCAACCGGCCCAGCACGCCGGGCACTTCCGGGGGCAGTTGGGCAACCACCCACTCCCGCCAGTGCTCGGCGCGGCCTGCGTGCCAGCCGGCCACCGTCTCGTCGGTGTTGCCGCGCACGGTGGGCGGGGCATGTTCCAGCTGCTCCGCCCACGCGCGGGCCGGGTCTGCCCCGCCCCACACCGTATCGCCCAGGTTGTACACGGCGTCCGGCGCGGCGGCGCGGATGTCGGCGAGCACCGCCTCCAGCGCGTAGACGTTGCCATGAACGTCGGAGAGCACGGCCAGACGCATGTCAGCTCACCGTGGGGACAGAAGGCTCAGACCGGGCCACGGCCCGGCGCGTTCTCGTCGATGGGGATGTTGGCGAGCAGCACCACCATGTCGCCGCGCTGCTCGATCTCAATGCTGCTGTGGCCGGTGGGAAAGTAGCGCCGCACCACTTCCAGCAGATCGTTGCGCAGGGCTTCCACCTTGCCGGGCGGAATCTGGGCGCGGTCGTAGGCGAGCACCAGTTCCAGGCGGTCTTTCAGGGTTTCCTTGGTCCGTCCGCGCTTGAGCCAGGAAAACATGTCAGGCCCCCCCGAACAGACGGCGCAGGGCGGCCAGGAACCCGCCCTCCTCCTCGAATTTGGGATACGGCACGGTCTCCCCCTTCAGGCGGCGGGCGGTCGACATGAAGGCCTCACCCGCCTTGGTCTTGCCCAGCACGGCGGGTTCACCCACGTTTGTGCTGACGATGATGCCCTCGTCCTCGGGAATGATTCCGATGGGTTTGACGCCCAGAATGTCGAGGATGTCGGCCTCGCTGAGCATGTTGCCGCTCGCGACCATCTTGGGGCGCAGGCGGTTGATGACCAGCCGGATCTCGGTGATCTGCTGGGCTTCGAGCAGACCGATGATGCGGTCGGCGTCGCGCACGCTGGACACCTCGGGGTTGACGACCACCAGCGCACCCGACGCGGGGGCGGCGGCGGTCCGGAAGCCCGACTCGATCCCGGCGGGCGAGTCGATCAGGATGCGGTCGAATTTTTCATCCTCGATCAGCCCCTGGACCACGCCCTTGAACACCTCGGGGTCCAAGGCGTCCTTGTCGCGGGTCTGGCTGGCGGGCAGCAGGTACAGGTTCTCCACGCGCTTGTCGCGGATCAGTGCCTGACTCATGCGGCACTTGCCCTCCAGCACGTCGATCAGGTCGAAGACCACCCGCGATTCCAGCCCCATGACCACATCGAGGTTGCGCAGACCCACGTCCACGTCAATCACCGCGACCTTCTCTCCCAGCCGGGCGAGCGCCGCCCCGATATTCGCGGTGGTCGTGGTTTTTCCCACGCCACCCTTGCCCGACGTGACCACAATTGCCTTGGCGTCCATTGCCGCGCAGTGTAGCGCGTGGACGCAAAGACCGGGAGGGCACCGTGTAAGACCGGTCCTATCCGGCCCCGGCAGCGGCCCTGTACACTGCTTGGCTGGAACCTCCCCGTTCATCCGGACGGGTGGCAGGAATCAGGTACGCGGGCAGGACAGCGGGCCAGGGAGTGAATGTGACGAATATACTGTCGCCCACACACGTGGGCACCCAAGAAGCGGCCGGGCAGAAAGTGGCTCAAAAAGTGGGGTTCATCAGCCTGGGCTGCCCCAAGGCGCTGGTGGACAGCGAACGAATCCTGACCCAGCTGCGCGTGGAGGGCTACGAGGTCGCCGACAGCTATGAGGGCGCAGACGCCGTGATCGTCAACACCTGCGGCTTCATCACGCCCGCCGTGGAGGAGTCGCTGAGCGCCATCGGTGAGGCGCTGGACGCCACCGGCCGCGTGATCGTGACCGGTTGCTTGGGCGAGCGCCCCGAGAAGATTCTGGAACGGCACCCCAAGGTCGCGGCCATCACCGGCAGCGAGGCGGTGGACGACGTGATGCGGCATGTGCGCGAACTGTTGCCGATCGAAACGGATGAGTTCACCGGCGTGCTGCCGGTGGCCGCCCCCGGCATGCGCCCCGAGCGCGAGGCCACCCGGCACGGCGACGTGTTCGCTCCCAGCGTCAAGCTCACGCCCCGGCACTACGCCTACGTCAAGATCGCCGAGGGCTGCAACCACACCTGCGCGTTCTGCATCATTCCCAAGCTGCGCGGCAAGCAGGTCTCGCGTGACGCGGGCGCGGTGCTGTACGAGTCCTTCCGCCTGATCGCCGGCGGCACCAAGGAACTGATGGTGATCTCGCAGGACACCAGCGCCTACGGGGTGGATGTGCGTTACCGCGAATCCGAGTTTCAGGGGGGGCAGGTCCGCGCCCACCTCACCGACCTGGCCGAGAAGCTGGGCGAGATGGGCGCGTGGGTGCGCATGCACTACGTCTACCCGTACCCGCACGTGGACCGGATTGTGGAACTGATGGCGCAGGGCAAGATCCTGCCGTACCTGGACGTACCGCTGCAGCACGCCTCGCCGCGCATCCTGCGGCTGATGCGGCGGCCCGGCGCGGGCAAACAACTGGATACCATCCGGCGCTGGCGCGGCATCTGCCCCGAACTCACCATCCGCAGCACCTTTATCGTGGGCTTTCCCGGCGAGACGGAAGAGGAGTTCCAGGAACTGCTGACCTTCCTGGAAGACGCCCGTCTGGACCGTGTGGGCGCCTTCGTATACTCGGATGTGGAGGAGGCCGACGCCAACACCCTGCCCGACCCCGTACCCGAGGATGTGAAGCAGGAGCGGCTGGCCCGCTTCATGGAGGTCGCCCAGCGCATCAGCACCGAGCGGCTGGCCGAGAAGGTGGGCCGCGTGATGGACGTGATCATCGACGAATTCAACGACGACGAGGACGACGCACCGGGCACCCGCCTGATCGGACGCACCAAGGGAGACGCGCCGGGCATTGACGGTCAGGTCTACCTGTTCGCGGGCGACTTCGCGGGTCAGATCAAGATCGGCGACATCGTGCGGGTCCGGATTGAGGACAGTGACGAATACGACCTGTTCGGTGAGGTCGTGGAGCGCCCCGAGTGGAAACCGAACGTGCCGCAGCTGGGGCACTTCGGGGGGCACCACTGAACCCGGCATGAACCCCAGAACGGTGGCGGCCGCCTCAACGAAGGGCGGCCACCACCGTTTTTCTACTTTGCCTGTGCTCAGGCCCCCGGCTGATACCGCCCCAGCAGGTACTCCACCACATCTTCTGCCCGGTAGCCACGCGGCCACGCGGCGATGTCGTTCAGGCTGTCCCCGCTGGTGATCAGCGAATCTTCCACATACCCACCCTTCTGAACCTGGGCGTAGCCCGCGTCGGTCATCAGGGCGTTGCACAGGCACTTGCGGCCCACGGTGTCCTCGACCTTGCCGCCCTTGGACACGTAGGCGTCCACCGGTTCGGCGGCGCAGCGCAGGCCGGTCTTGCCGTCCTCACCGGCATACGCCTCGCGCAGGTAGCCGATGTCGCACACGCGGGGGCGCTCGGCATACAGCTCCGGGCGGGCGAGCGTGCCGTCCACCTGCACCACCTTGAAGGGAAAGCCGGTGGGCGAGGCCAGCGGATCGGTATACACGTCCACACCGCCCTCCTTGGTCAGACCATGCACCCGCTGACGCAGGTCGTCGCGCAGGCCGCTGTCGGCGCAATACGCGAACAGCGTGCCGACCTGAATGCCCGCCGCGCCGCGTTCCAGCGCCTCGGCGAGGGCCTCCGGAGTCGCCCGGCTGCCCGCGAGCCAGAACGGCAGGCCCAGCTTCTTCATCTCATCGAGATCGGCAATGTCCCGCTCGCCGTACACCGGCTGGCCGATCTCGTCGAAGGTGGGCTGTCCGCGGGGGGGAGCGTTGTGGCCGCCGGCGGTGGGGCCCTCGATCACAAAACCCTCGACCGAGCCGCTGGCCTTCTTCATCAGCACGCCCGCCAGAATGTGCGAGGTCACAATCGGGTAGAACTTCGGACGCTTCAACTCGCGCCGCTCCAGCCCATACTCGGCCGGATCGAAGGTCAGGGTGACGGCGTCCCCGCCCTTGACGTCCAGCTTGATCGAGGCCGGGCCGCCCGCCGCGAAGGCGTCCAGCACCCCCGGAATCTCGCGGGGAATACCGGCCCCCATGATCACAACGTCGGCCCCGGCGAGCATGGAGCCGTACAGGGCGGGAACGGTGTGCAGTTGCAGCTTGGTGAGCAGGTTCACGCCCACCGGGTTATCGTGGCCCTCACGCGCGAGAAAGACCTCCACGAAGCTGCCCATCACGCCGAGTTCCCACGCGGCCCCGTGCTTGGTCACGGTGGGCAGCGGCACGCGGCGGTACGCCTGTCCTGGCTCACGGCCCGCAGGCAGGAAATACATGCGCAGCACCTTTTCCACGCGCTCCTGGTTGGGGTAGGCGGCCAGCGCGCGGCGCACGTGCCCTCCCGAATCGCCGTCCTGCAGGCGGCGCACCAGCACGTTGTCGATGCCGGTGCACGACACGATGCCCAGTTGCCCCACGCCCGAGACGGCCCGGGCCAAGCCCCAGTGCGAGATGCCCACGCCCATGCCGCCCTGAATGATCTGAGGCAGGGTGGAGGTGGAGCCGGTAGGTTCGAAAACAGCGGTGGTTTGCATCATGGTGTAGACCCTTTGAAACGCCCGAACGGGCGACGAAGCGGCTGGAGATCCCAGGGCGTGGGGGGCAGGCGCTGTTCTGGAAGGCTGCCCCCCATCTGCATGCCCTCCATCTGAATGCCTGCAGTATCCCCCCCTTCCCGAGGATGCCGCCCGGGTTGGAACGCGGTCAAAAGGAACTGGCCCACCCCACCGTCCCCCAGGGCTGGCCAGGAGCCAGATGAGGCGCGCGCACTGCTTTTTCACGCTTGCCACGTGTGGGCGTGCTACCCGTTGGAACAATGAATGTCCTTGATCTCGCCCGCGCTGCCGGGCCGCTGCTGTGGGTGTTGCTGGCCCTGTCGCTGTATGTCGTTTACCTCGCGGTGGTTCGCGCGCAGGTGCTGTCCCGGCTGGGGCAGGACGCCACCGCGCTGATCGAGCGGGCGCGGGCCGTGACCGCTGAGAGCGGGCCCGGCGCGGCCCTGGCCGAGGTGGACCGCGCGGGCCATCCCTCGCCCGCCGCCAACGTGCTGCGCGCTGGCCTGAGCCGCGCCGACCGCGGAGTGGACGCGGCCGGAGCCGCCATGCAGTCGGCGCTGCTCGCCGAGGATGCCCGGCTGTACGCGGGCCTCAGTGCGCTGGGCACCTCCGCACAGATCGCTCCGCTGCTCGGGTTGCTCGGCACGGTGATCGGGATGGTCCGCTCGTTCCTGGTCTTCAGCCAGAACGCCGCTCCCACGCCCGCGCAGCTCGCCACCGGCATCAGCGAGGCGCTGGTGAACACAGCGGGCGGCCTGATCGTGGCGATCATCGCGTACGTGGCCCGCAACGCGCTGCGCGCCCGCGCCGACCGCATCGCCGTGCAGGCCGAACGGGTGCGTGAGGACCTGCCCGGCTGGCTGCTGCGCCCGGAAGGCCACAGGCCACATCGGGCCGGGGGTCACGTGCCGGAAATGGCCTTCAACTTTGACGGAGCGGTGCCGGTCACCCCGCTGCCCTCCGGGAATGGCCGGTGAGACGGCGGCTGCGAGACGGTGGGGACGGCGTGACCTTCGATTTCGCGCCGATGGTGGATGTGGTGCTGCTGCTGCTGATCTTCTTCTTCCTGACGAGCAGCCTGGGAGCCCGCCAGAATGCCCTGCCGCTGGACCTGCCGCGCGCAAGCACCACCGTGCAGGAGACGCCCGAACTGCCCATCGTGAGCGTGGACCGGGCCGGCAAGCTGTTTCTGAACGGCCAGGAAACCACCCTGACCAAGCTGGGCGGGCAGCTCAAGCCCCTGCTCGGCACCTCGGCCGGCGTGGTGGGGCTGCGCGCCGACGAGCGGGGCAGCTACGGCACCGTCGTGCGCGTGATGGACGTGATCAAGCAGGCCGGGGGCGAGCGGCTGGCCCTGGGTACGAGGCCCACTCCATGAGGGTGGGCCCATGACCGTCCTGTCTCCCGGGTCTTCCCTGCCCGCTCCCGAAAAACGCGAACGCTTCCGCGCGGTGGCCGCGACCCTGGGGCTGCACGCGGCCCTGCTCTCCGGGCTGCTGCTGCTGCGCCCGCATCAGCCGGTGGTTCAGACCACGCCCGACCCGCTGCGGACTCCCCTGGAGGTCGTGACGCTGGCCCCACCCCCCACCGCGAGCTCCCCGGTGCCGGTGGCCAGGCCTCCAGTGGCCCCCACCCCGGTGAAACCCCCAGCACCCAAACCGCCAACGCCCAAACCGGCGGCCACCAAACCCGCCACGCCTCCCAAACCGCCCACTCCCCCGGCGGTCAAACCGGCCCCCACGCCTCCGCCTGCTCCGACCCCCAGCGTTCAACCGGCCCCGCCCACGCCAGCACCACAGCCCTCCGCACCCCCCGCACAGGTCCGGGCGCCCTCGCCTGCGCCGACGCCCCGGCCGGCCGAGACGCCCGCCGCCATTCCGCGGCCGGCCCCGACGCCGGCGGCTCCGGCGGCCGTACGGGCCCCCGCAGTACAGGCCCGGACGCCGGCGGCGGCGCCGGCCCCCAGTGCCCCCGCACGGGCGCAGGCCCAGCCCAACCCTGCCCAGCCTGTGCAGGCCACGCCCGCCGAGCGCACGCCCGCGACCCAGCCCACCGCCGAGGCACCCGCCCCGGCCCGCAGCCCGGCCACCACCCCCGAGGCCCCCTCGCCGCAGCCGGCCCCCGAGGCCGCGCCGCAGCGGGTCACGACGCCCGAGGTGGGCAGCGTGGAGCCGCAGGCCCGCACGGCGGCCCCCGAGACGCCCGCCGAGCCGGTCCAGGCAGCCCCCGCCGCGCCCGCGCCCCAGCCCGAGGCGGTGACTGCGCTGCCCCGCCGCGAGGACGCCGCGCCGCAGAGTGCTGCGGAGTCCAGCGCGCCGGCCCGCGGTCAGGCGACCGCCAGCGAGGCCCCGGCCCCCGCGCGGGCCACGGCGCGGGACCCGGCCGACCAGGCGGCCCCCAGCGCCGATCCGGTGGCCCGCATTCCCGCCCGCCCGCAGGCGAGCAGTGCGCCCCAGGCCGCCGCTCCCGCCGCGCCGGTCACTTCGCGCCCCACCCCGGTGCCGGTCACCCCACAGGCCCAGGCCGGACGGGCCGGCAGCGTGACCGATACGCCCACCACCCCTGTGCCCGCCCCGGTGGCCTCGGTCCCCAGCCGCACGTCGGCTCCGGCGGCAGCGGCCACTCCGACCCCCGCCCCCACGGCGACGCGGGGAGCAGGCGGGGACGCAAGCAGCCCGGCCCCCGCCGCGACGCCCCGGCCCGACGAAACGCCAGGGGCGCCCGCCGGCACCCAGGCGGGCACCGCCCCGGCCGTGGCCCGAGACGACACAGGGGCCACCACCTCACCCGGCGTCCCGGCCCAGGCCCCCTCACGCGGCACGGCGGGCAGTGGAGGCGTGACTTCCGGCGCACCCGCTGCCCCCCGTGAATCGGCCGGTGGATCAAGCACGGGAACCGGAGGCAGTCCGGACACGGGCGCCCCGGCCAGCGGACGTGGCGCGGGGACCGGTCAACCCGGCTCCGGGCAGGCGGGCAGTGCCCAGGGCGCTCAGGGCACGGCCCCCGCCGCGGCCCGGCCCGGCGTGGCGGGCGGCGCAGCGGGGGGCGGCGCCGGCAATGGCTCCTCGGGTGGCGAGGCCGCCGGTGGGGGCGGCGCGGGCAGTGCGGGGGGCATCAGCGCCCGCGCCGGCGGGGGGGGCGGCGGCAGCGGCGGCAGCGAGGACCGCCTGCTGAACTGCACGGTGGTCGTCGACGTGCGCGGGCTGGGCAACTTCCAGCGTGCCCAGTCGAGCTTTGTGTTCGATCAGGGCGGCACCCAGCTGTGGCCCGATGCCGTGCTGATTCAGGGCGTCAGCAGCCAGCTGGTGCAGGAAGGCAGCCTGCAGACCTATGTCACCAGCGAGTCGCAACTGGGCGAGTTCAAGAACGTCACGCGCGTCAAGGCCCAGGCCGTCAAGCCCACCAAATTTGCCCCCAGCAGCAACTACCTCACCGACGCCGTTCTGTCTCCCGCCGCCGCCGCGCAGTTCCGTTCGGCGGGCAAGGCGTGCCGGGTGGTGTATTTCAAGGACTAGTCCGTCGGGCCGCAGTGGTCTGGACCTGTGAATCGTCCGGACCCTGCGCGGGCGGCCCCCTTTCCTGCTGCCGGCGTTTCATTTGCTCCCGACGCCCCCAACGTGCCCGTCAGCTTCCCGTCAACCTCAACCCCTTCAATGGAGTGCAAGATGCGTAAACCCACCTTTCTGATCCTGACCATGCTGCTCTCGACGCCCGCGCTGGCCTGGGTACCCCAGCTGGACGAGTCCACCGCCAAATCCGTGATTGACGGTGCCTATGGCCGCCGCGCACCGGTCCCCACCTTCCAGACCGTGGACCTGAGTGTCAAGGACGGCCAGTTCGCCGCCGGCAAGGACGTGGTCAAGGCGTTTGAGGGGGGGTCCACCTGCGTTCAGAACTGGGTGGCCGCGCCCCAGGATTTCAGCGCGGGCAGCCGCCCCGTCTCGCTGACCCTCAGCGGTCAGGCCGATCAGCTGTTCTTCCAGGCCCAGGACGCCCGCGACTCGTTCAAGAATCTGAGTGCCAAGGAAGCGCTGGGCGAGGAATATGCGAGCAAACGGTTGCCTAACGGCGAACTGCGGATTGACGTGGGTGTGCGCGGCCTGCCCACCGAACAGGCCCGCAGCGCCTATCTGGTGCGTCTGAAGGGCAAGGATGGCCAGTTGCTCGCCCCCAGTCGCTCGACCTATGTCAACGACTGGAAGCCCATGGACATTGCCGGAAATCCAGGCCCTGTATCCGCAACGGCCCCGGCCAAGAGCACCACAGATGGAAACACCACGGCAACTGCGGCGCCTGCCAAGGGGCCTTTCCAGGGCACGCTGGTCTATTACTTCCAGCCACTCAAGGCCGGCCTGGGAGCCAGTGACAAGGCAGAGTTGCTGCTGCGCACCGAGGCCGATACCAGCTGCGCTTACAGCATCACGCTGGACCTGGGCAGCTTCCAGTAATTTCCCCATCCCCGCCGTCCGGACCGCACAGGTGTCCGGACGGCGGTTGCCTTGAGATCAAGACAAGACCTGCGAGGCCGGGACCCGCACATTCAAAGTACGGCGGCCTGCACCGCTTCGCCGGTCAGCCAGTCCAGGGCTGTGCGGGCCGTATGCAGCTCCGTCCACGAGTCGCGGCCCGGCGCGGCCACCGGCGTCAGGCGGGCCACGTCGGCCTCCACCTGACGCCGCAGCAGCTCGCCCCCGGCCCGCAGCAGGTGGGGGCCGTAGCGCAGCGCTGCGGCGGTGGGCAGCCCCACGTACGCTGGATCCGGTCCCCCGACCCGCTCCAGTCGCAATACCGCGTAGGTCCAGTACCCCGCCACCAGCCGCTCGGCCCGGACATGAAAACCCGCCTCGCGCGCCCACAGCCGCAGCAACAGCGCCGAATCGTTGGGCTGCAACACCAGCGCCGGGGGCAGGCGGTCTGCCGCCCGCTTCAGGATGCCCATGATGGTATGAGCGCCCATGCCACACACGCTGGCGCTGTCCACCTCGCCGGGCTGCAGGGGCGCAAAACCGTTGCCCTCACGCACCTCGATGTGGTTCTGTAACCGGGTCCGGGCGACGCTGCGCCGGGCCTGTTCCAGCGGACCGGGATTGAGTTCCACCACGACGCAGCGTGCCGCGTGGCCGTCCCGGATCAGACGCACCGGCAGGCGGGCGTGGTCGCTGCCGATGTCGGCGTGAACCCCGGCCCGGATCAGGTGCTTGACCGCTTCCAGGCGGGCGTCAAGAACGGGATTCGACATGACCCTCTCTCGGCTCGGTCCGCGCTGGGGGATGATGCAGGCGGTTGAGGACCAGGCTGTAGATTCCCACTGCCAGGATGACAGCGGCGACTGCCGCTCCGTACAGCAGGATGCTGGCGTCCCCAGTCCACTCCAGCGCCACCGCAAAGAAGTTGACCGCCAGCGCCGTGACCACCACGCCCAGCAACTTCTGCTTGAGGTCGTCGAAGGACCGCACATGCAGCCACTCCGGCACATTCTGAAGCCGGCCCACAAACAGCGCCTGCAACCCCAGACTGATGATCAGCAGGGCCACGCCCACGAGCAGGGTATCGGCCTGCTCCACGGCAGCCACAAGCAGGTGCTTGGTGGTCTCGGGGTCATCCAGATGCTCGAATGCGTCACGGATGGTGTGGTAGGCCTGCACGATGGCCGCGATGAACAGGGCCAGGCTGAAGGCCAGCGAACTGAACACGCCCAGTTCCACGATCAGGCGCGTGAACCCGAAGGCCCGCGCCACCGTGCGGGAAGCTGAGTTCCGCGCCATCAATCCCGCTCCGCCGGGTCAGGGGCCGGCAGGGCCGTCACCGTGTCGCCCACCCGGATGACCCCGCCCACGACCACCCGCGCGGTCAGGCCGCCGTGGCCGCGCACCGCGTTGTAGCCGCCGGGGCCCAGGGTCTCCTCCATACGCGAACACGGATGGCACTCGCCGGTGCCCTCCAGCACCACCGTACCGATGCGAAAGCGGGCGTCCTTGAGGGCAAGCAGCGACAGGCCGCTGACCACGATGTTGCGCCGCAGCTGTTCCGGCGTGACCTCGGCCTGCCCAGTCAGGGCGGCCATCACCGGAAAATGCTCGGCCTGGATCAGCGTGACCTGCCGCCGGCCGGGTCCGCCGGGAACCGGCTGGGCGGGCGCTCTGGTCGTTTCCTCCAGAACACCGGACAGGGCCGTCAGGCGCCCCGGGGCGGTCTTGCCGTGGTCGCCGATCAGCCCGACCAGCGGATGCGCCTCGACCTCAGCCACGGCAACCACCGCCGCGCGGCGGGCCGGTCGCAGGCCCAGCCACTGCACCCGTCCGGGGCGGGGAAAGGTCGCGCGCAGCTCATGAATCGTCTTCACGTCCGACATGCTAGCGGCCCCTCCCCTCCTTCCGGAGAGACGCGCTACACTCTGGGTCATGAGGCGTCTGACCCGACGTGCATATCGACCCCGCCGCTAACGGTGGGAGGTCAGCCACAGCCTGAAATCCAATCCCGAAGCGGCGCATCCGGCGAGACCAGCCTGTGCGCCGCTCTGTTCTATACGGAGTCCCTATGAACGAAATTCGCCGGAATGTCCCTGTCGACGAGCAGCTCGAGATCCTGAAACGCGGAGTGGTCGATCTGGTCAGCGAGGACGACCTGCGCCGCAAGCTCGGCACCGGAAAGCCGCTGCGCGTCAAGCTGGGCGCCGACCCCACCCGCCCGGACCTGCACCTGGGCCACGCGGTCATTCTGCGCAAGATGCGGCAGTTTCAGGACCTGGGGCATCAGGTGATCATGCTGATCGGGGATTTCACGGCCATGATCGGCGATCCCAGCGGCAAGTCCAAGACCCGCCCACCGCTGACGCTGCAAGAAACGCGTGCCAACGCCCAGAGTTACCTGGAACAGTGCCGCCTGATCCTGCGCTCCGAGCCGGAGGTCCTGGAAATCCGCTACAACGGTGAGTGGCTTGAGCCGATGGGCTACGCCGACGTGATTCGTCTGGCGAGCAAGTACACGGTGGCCCGCATCCTGGAGCGCGACGACTTCACCAAGCGCCTGAACGCGGGGACACCCATCAGCCTGCACGAGCTGCTGTACCCGGTCACCCAGGGGTACGACTCGGTGGCGCTGGAGGCGGACGTGGAGCTGGGCGGAACGGATCAGCTGTTCAACAATCTGGTGGGCCGGGCGCTGCAGCGCGACTATGGCCAGGAAGCGCAGGTGGTGATGACCCTGCCGCTGCTCGTGGGGCTGGACGGCAGCGAGAAGATGTCCAAGAGCCTGGACAACTACATCGGCCTGACCGATGAACCCCACGCCATGTTCGCCGGCCTGATGAAGGTCCCCGACGCGCTGCTGGACAACTACTTCACGCTGCTGACCGACCTGCCCCGTTCCCGGATCGAGGAACTGCTCGCCGGGCACCCGGTGGCCGCGCACCGTGAACTGGCCCGCGAGGTCGTCGCGTGGTTCCATTCCGATGCGGATCTGGACGCCGCCGAGGAACGCTTCCGCAGCGTGGCGAAGGGCGGCATCCCCGACAACATCCCGGTGGTGACCGTGCACGCCTCAGAGCTGGACGACAGCGTGGACACCAACCGCATCAGCATGGCCAAGCTGGTGGTGCTCGCCGGGCTGGAACCCAGCAACGGCGCGGCTCGCAAGCTGATCCAGAACCGCGGCCTCAAACTCAACGGCGAGACGTACCCCGACCCCCAGGGCCAGCTCACGCGCGCCGACCTCGCCCGGGAGGGGGGCACGGTTATCCAGAAGGGTAAGGACAAGTTCGCGCGGCTGATCCTGTCTTCCTGAGTCAGGGGTGTGGACCGGGTTTAAATAAAGGGGCTAAGAGGGCCGGGCGCGCCCTTTATATCCCCCACACCCTTCACAAAATCTTTAATGAAGTTGCGGCCTCTCGCATGGAGAAGGCCGCTTTTTCAGAGTTATACACAGGCGAGTGTGGATAAGCTCCCGTTGCTGTTAACAACGTGGACAACGTCAAAAACAGGGCGTGACCGCCTTCACTTATCCACAGGTTCAGTGTGGACAAAGTACGTGCCTGTGGATAAAAAAACCGACCCGCTCTGGACAGCGCCAGGAGCAGGTAGGAGGGTGGAGATTATTCAGGGCAAAACCGCGCGGTTCTGGACCCCGGACTTCAGAACTGGGAGACGATGCCCTCTTCGCGCAGGTGTTCCACCCGCAGCATGTTGGTGGTGCCCTGCACGCCGAAGGGAACGCCGGCCGTGATCACGTAGCGGTCGCCTACATCGGCCAGTCCACTGGCCTTGAGTTCCTTGTTGGCGATCCTCACCATGTCGTCGGTGCTGCGTGGGTCCTCGCTGAGCATGGGCACCACGCCCCAGCTCAGGGCCAGCTGATTGCGGGTGGTCTCGCTGGGGGTCAGCGCCAGGATGGCCAGCGGGGGGCGGTTCTTGGCAATGCGGATGGCCGCGCCGCCGGTACTGGTAAAGGCCACGATGGCGGGCGCTTCCAGCTTGGCCCCGATGGTGCACGCCGAGTACGCGATGGAATCCTGGGCCAGCGTGGTGTCGATGACCAGTGAGCGCTGCAGCAGGCTGTAGTGCTCGCTGGACTCGGCCTCGCGGGCAATGCGGTCCATCATGGCGACCGACTCGACCGGGTACAGGCCCGCCGCCGACTCGGCCGAGAGCATCACGGCGTCGGTGCCGTCGTAGATGGCGTTTGCCACGTCGCTCGCCTCGGCGCGGGTGGGGCGCGGCAGGTTGATCATGCTCTCGAGCATCTGGGTGGCGGTGATCACCGGCTTGCCCGCCTCGCGGCACATGCGGATGATGCGTTTCTGGATGGTCGGCACCTGCTCGGGGCGCATCTCGACCCCCAGGTCGCCGCGCGCCACCATGATGCCGTCGACTTCCTTGAGGATGTCCTCGAAGCGGTCGACCGCCTGAGGCTTCTCGATCTTTGCCATCAACTTGGCGCGGCTGCCAAAGCGCGACAGATAGTGCCGGGCCAGCAGCAGGTCATCGCGCGAACGCACGAAGCTCAGGGCCACCCAGTCCACGCCCAGTTCCGCGCCGAACTCCATGTCCCTGACGTCCTTGTCGGACAGCGCGGGCACGCTCAGGTCAGCGTCGGGCACGTTAATGCCCTTGTTGTTCTTCAGCACTCCCCCGATCACCACGCTGGTCACGATGTCCGGACCACGCACCTGCTCGACCCGCAGCGCCATGTTGCCGTCGTCGAGCAGCAGGCTCATGCCCGGATGCACGTCGCGGGCCAGGTCCTTGTAGGTGCTCGAGACCCGGGTGGCGTCGCCCTCCACATCCTGCATGGTGATGGTGAAGGTGTCGCCGGGCGCCAGCGTGACCGACCCCTCGGCAAAGCGGCCCACGCGGATCTTGGGGCCCTGCAGGTCCTGCAGGATGCCCACGGTGATGCCCTTGCGGGCGGCCAGCTCGCGCACCATCTGCACCGTCTGGCGGTGGTCCTCGGGGTCGCCGTGGCTGAAGTTCATGCGAACGACGTTCAGGCCCGCATCCATCATGCGGCCCAGAACTTCCGGGGTGCGGCTGGCAGGCCCAACGGTGGCGACGATCTTGGTGGCTCGGTCAAAGTGTTTCATGTGTGGTTTCTTCCTCATTTCAGTTCGGTTCCTACCGGATCCGGGTGGAATCACTTCCAATCACCGTCAAAAGAGCGATGAACCCGGCGCTGTGCTCGCCCCGGTGTTCATCGCCGGTCGCGTCCGGGTTACCTCAGCGCCTTGCGGCCCGGGTACACAGCGCGGTCGCCCAGCATGTCCTCGATGCGCAGCAGCTGGTTGTACTTGGCGATGCGGTCCGAGCGGCTCGCCGATCCGGTCTTGATCTGCCCGGCGTTGGTGGCCACCGCCAGATCGGCGATAAAGGCGTCCTCGGACTCCCCGCTGCGGTGGCTGATAATGGTGCCGTAGTGGTGGCGCTTGGCGAGCTCAATGGCGTCCATGCTCTCGGTCAGCGAGCCGATCTGATTGACCTTGACCAGGATGGCATTGCCCACACCAGTATCGATGCCGCGCTGCAGGCGCTCGGGGTTGGTCACGAACAGGTCGTCGCCGACCAGCTGTACGCGGTCGCCGATCTTACTCGTCAGCGCCTGCCAGCCGTCCCAGTCGTCCTCGGCCAGCCCGTCCTCGATGCTCACGATGGGGTAACGGCTGCTCCAGTCGGCCCAGAAGTCCACCATCTCGGCGGTGGAGAGCACGCGGCCTTCGCTTTCCAGGTGGTACTGGCCGTCTCTGAACAGTTCGGTCACGGCCGGGTCCAGCGCAATGGCGATGTCCTTGCCGGGCTCGTATCCGGCCTTCTCGATGGCCTCGAGCAGCACGTCGAGCGCCTCCTCATTGCTCTTCAGGTCGGGAGCAAACCCGCCCTCGTCTCCGACGTTGGTGTTGTAGCCCTTGCCCGACAAGACCTTCTTGAGGCTGTGGAAGGTCTCGGTGCCGTAGCGCAGCGCTTCACGGAAGGTCGGCGCTCCCACCGGCATCACCATGAATTCCTGAAAGTCCACCGAGTTGTCGGCGTGGGCGCCGCCGTTGATGACGTTCATCATCGGAACCGGCAGCGTCTTGGCGTTGCTGCCGCCCAGGTAGCGGTACAGCGGGATGTCCAGTTCCTGCGCGGCCGCGCGGGCGGTGGCCAAGCTGACGGCCAGGATGGCGTTGCCCCCCAGCTTGCCCTTGTTGGGGGTGCCGTCCAGCGCCATCAGGGCGGCGTCCACCGCACCCTGGTCGCTGGCGTCCAGGCCCACCACAGCGGGGCCCAGGGCCTCGTTGACGTTCTTCACAGCCTGCTGCACGCCCTTGCCGCCGTAGCGCGGGCCGCCGTCACGCAGCTCCAGCGCTTCATGGGTTCCGGTGCTGGCCCCGCTGGGCACGATGGCCCGGCCCGAGAAGCCGCTGTCCAGATGGACTTCGGCCTCCACGGTCGGGTTCCCACGCGAATCCAGCACCTCACGGGCGATCACTTTTTCAATGTTCATGGTGGATCCTCCTGAACGCAGCCTGTCCACTCCCAGCAAGCTCTGGGACCGACTAGGTGTATCCCGGACACTATAAGCGCCTCATGTCAGCTGCGGGTGTATCCGGTCTAACCGCTGGGGCGAGGACAGGGCAGAAATCAAAAAACAGCGACGCAATCGAGGTTATCCACAAAAGTTATCCACAGACGAAATACCTGTGGATAACTTTGTTCAAAACCAAGAAAGTCATTAAGCCGGGTTGAGGGGCATGAAGGAGCCGCTGCCTGCTGGATGGAATGCGGAGGGCCCACCCTTCCTGTCCCGCCAACCACGATCTGTCTTCCGGTCCTGTGATCCCCTCCCCGCATGCCCCGTGGCGGCCCGGAGAGGCCCCTTAAACGCGCAGCGTGACCATGACCGCCATGTACCCGCCCCCCCCGCTCGCGCGGAAGATGGCGGGGCTGGTGGAGCCGGAGAAGAGCAGCTCGGCTTCACCGTCAATGGGCCCCAGGGCATCGAGGACATGGCGGGCATTGAAGGCCAAGCTCATGGCCGGTTCGGCGCCGCCCTGCGTGACCGGCAGGGTGTCCTGGGCACGGCCGTAGTCACCCTCGGCGGCCAGACGCAGCTGACCCTCGGACACCAGAAACTCCACCCGGTTGTTGGCATTCTTGTCGGCCAGCACGGCCACACGGTTCACCGCTTCCTTGAGGGCCGTGGCAGGCAGGGTGACCTGCAGCTTGATGTCTTTGGGAATGACCCGTTCATAGTCGGGAAAGTCGCCGTCCAGCAATTTGAGGTTCATGCGCACGCGGTCGGTGGTCACGCTGAGCATGCCCTCGCCGTAGGTGAAACGGGCCTCGCCGTCCTTGAGCACGCGGATCAGCTCGTCCACGCTGCGGGCCGGAATGATCAGATTCCGGCCGTCACCGCTGGCCGGAAAATCGCGGATGGCGACCCTGTAGCCATCCGAGGCCACCACCCGCGCCGAACCGTCCTCAGGATGGTGTTCGAGCTTGATGCCCCGGAACACGGCCTGGAAAGCCTCGTTGCTGGCGGCGTACCGCACGCTGCCCAGGGCGCGGGCCAGTTCCTCAGCATTCAGGCTCAGGTCCGCGTTGCCCGGGAAGCTCAGCGGCGGATACGCCTCGAGGTCGCCGGTCTGCAGTTTGAAATCTGAACCGCCCGCCCGCACTGAAAGCTCCTGCGCGTTAAGTTCGAGTTCGACGAGTTCGCCACCCAGATTGCGGACGATCTGCGCAAACAGGTGTGCAGGAACCACAAAGCTCTGTGGCTGCTGCACTTCGGCAGGAACGAAGCATGACAGGTCGATTTCCAGGTTCGTGCCGCTGAGGGTCAATCCTGCCTCGCTCGCCTCGACCTTGAGGGAAGTGAGCAGGGGATTGCTGCTGCGGTTGGGGACGACGCGTTCGAGGAGACCCAGACCTTCGCTGAGAACTTTTTTGGTGACGTGTGCTTTCATGCCATGCCTCACTGAATGGTTCCCTATCTTTTACCTGTTCTTATAAACATAAAAAGATAGTAGTAGTAGTAATAGGGCCTGTGGAAACTGTGGAAAAGTGGCTTAGGGCTGCGCTGGGAGCGGGTTCGTCTTGTGGATGAAATTGTGGATAAGTGGCCGCTTCCTGTGGATAACCTGTGGACAAAAAGGCGGGTTATCCACAGGGGTCTGGAAAGCCCGAGTTATCCACAAAGTTATCCACAGAAAAAACGGGGTTATCCACAGCTTATCCACAGGGTTATCCACAGCTTGTGAAAGTCTGCACACGGTTTTGGAACGGAATTTGGAACTTATTTGTTGTGAAACAGAATGCTGCAAGCTCATTATGTTCCGGATTCCTCATCGTCAAGACCCTGCATCTTGCGGCGCAGCACCTCCACCGCGGCGGTGATTTCCTGATCTCTGCCCACCTGTTCCGTGACCTTGCTGATGGCGTGCATGACGGTGGAGTGGTCGCGCCCAAAAAACTGGCCGATCTCGGGCAGCGAGTGGTCCGTGAGTTCGCGGATCAGGTACTGGGCGACCTGACGCGGCACGACGACCTCACGCACGCGCCCTGAGCCACGAATCACGTCGGGGGGCATGTTGTAGTGGGCCGCAACCTGCCGCAGCACGTCCATCATCTCGACCTTGACTTCCTGCGGGGCAAACACGTTGCTCAGGGCCTTGGCGGCCACCGCCCGTGAGAAGGGCACATTGTTCAGGCTGGAAAACGCCACCACCCGCATCAGCGCGCCTTCCAGCTCGCGGATGTTGCTGGTGACCTGCCGGGCGATGAGTTCCAGCACTTCCTGCGGAATGTCGATGCGGTTGTGTTCGGCGTTCATCTTGAGAATCGCCACGCGCGTTTCGTACTCCGGCGACTGGATATCTGTGATCAGCCCCCACTCAAAGCGGCTGCGCAGCCGGCCTTCCAGGGTCTGGATGTCCTTGGGCGGCCGGTCGGAACTCAGGATGATTTGCTTGTGGTTCTCGTACAGCGCGTTGAAGGTGTGGAAGAACTCTTCTTGAGTGCGTTCCTTGCCCGCCAGAAACTGAATATCGTCCACCAGCAACAGATCCACGCTGCGGTAGCGGTTGCGGAACTGGGTCATGCGGTCTTCGCGGATCGCATTGATCAGGTCGTTGGTAAACGACTCGGTAGAGACGTACTCGATGCGTTTTCCGGGAAAGCGCTCGGTCATGTAGTGGCCCACCGCGTGCATCAGGTGGGTCTTTCCCAGCCCCACATCTCCGTAGATAAACAGAGGGTTGTAGGCTTTGCCGGGAGATTCCGCGACGGCCAGGGCCGCGGCGTGAGCGAGGTTGTTGTTCGGCCCGACCACGAAATTCTCAAAGGTGTATTTCGGGTTCAGCACCTTGCGGTTCTCGAATGAAGCCGGTGCCGGAGCCGAGCGGCTCGGCGCGGCAGCCGGAGGAGGGGGCGGCGGATCGTTGGGCAGCAGCAGGGCGTCCTGTGCAGCGGGCAGCACCTGAAAACTCACCTGCGGATTCTGCGCCCCCAGGCTGCGGAGCGCGTCTTCCAGCAGCTCCAAGTAATGTTTGCGGAACCACTCCTG
Source organism: Deinococcus aerophilus (assembly GCF_014647075.1). Classification (NCBI taxonomy): domain Bacteria; kingdom Thermotogati; phylum Deinococcota; class Deinococci; order Deinococcales; family Deinococcaceae; genus Deinococcus; species Deinococcus aerophilus. The sequence goes on from NZ_BMOM01000014.1 coordinate 39,516, forward strand.
CGCAAACGAGTTCCGCACGCCCAGCACCAGCGATCCTTCCTGCACGCCCAGGTTTTTGACCGGAGCAAACCAGGTGTGGTATTCGACCTCTGAAATGTTCTTGCGGACGTACCCCAGCACGTCCGCCCAGATTTCCTGCGAGATAAGCGCGCACCTCCCTTACCGCCTGCGTCCAGCGCCGGCGTGTGGTTCTTAGCCCAGTGCGCGGCCAGCATACCACTCCCCTTTTCTCTCCCGAAAGGAAAAGAGCGGTCCGGACAGAGAGTTCAGTGCTGTGAAACCGAGAGCAGGGCGGCCTCGCGCTCCGGGGTCAGGGTGTACGGAAGGCCAGCGCCCTGGCTCCATGCGCGGGTGTCGCGCGCCGTTGTGGCCGGATCGGTCAGGGTCAGGCCCGCCGAGACGGCACGCGTGTTGTCCACGTCCATCAGGCCGGCCTGCTCGCCGTGTTCGGGCAGGTACAGCGGCAGGTCACGTGCGGCCAGCCCGTGCTTCTCCAGGGCCTGTGGATCGGTCCACCGCGCGTCGGTGACCTCCAGTACGGTCAGGAACTCGGCCCAGGTCAGCCGTGGGCCGGCGAGGTTGAAGATGCCGCCCACTTGCTCCTCGGTCACGGTGACCGTGAACCGGGCAAGGTCACGCGCGTCAATCACCTGCACATGATCCTGGCCGTCGCCGGGAGCGAGGACGGTACCTCCGCGTGCCGCGCGGTCCACCCAGTACGGGTAACGCGCGGTGTGGTCAAACGGTCCGGCCACGATCTGCGGGCGCAGGAGGGTGCAGGCCCCGCCATAGACCTCCTGCACGATGCGCTCGCAGGTGACCTTGAGGGGCCCGTAGGTCTCGCCCGTGACCTCGGTCACGTCCTCGGCGGCGCCCGTGGACAGCGGATCGTCCTCACGCACCGGATGGCGGCCTGGCTCGGCGTACACGCTGACCGTGCTGATGAACACGTAACGGTCCACGCGGCCCTGCAGCGCCTCGGCGCTGGCCCGCACCTGCCCGGGCGTGTAGCCGCTGACGTCCACACACGCGTCCCAGCGGCGGCCCTCCAGCGCGCTCAGGCCCGCCGCCCCCTTGTTGCGGTCTCCGTGCAGGCGTTCGACCTCCGCGGACAACTCATCCTTGGATTTGCCCCGGGTCAGGACCGTGACCGCGTGGCCCTTGTCCAGAAACGCCTCCACGATATGCCGCCCTACGAACTGCGTGCCGCCCAGGATCAGGATGTTCATGCCCACACCATAGAGCGGGCAGAATAGACCGCATGAAAATCCGCTTCACTTCGCGCGGGGTCCGCGTGCGCATCGATGATCTGGAACTCGCCGCCCTGATCCGGGGCGAACGCCTCACGGTGCAGGTGGACTGGCCCGCCGGAGGGTGGATGCTGAACCTTGATCCCCACGGTGATGGAGTACAGGGAAGCGGCGGACATCTGAACATCGGGCTGCGCGGCTGTCTCGCTCTGCTGACCGATCCCCAGCGGGAGGGCGTCACGCTGGATGGGCCGCCGCGGGTAGATGTGGAAAAGGACTTCGGCCCTCAGCACGTGTAGGTGGCCGCAGGACGTGCCCTAACGCCGTGCCCAGCGCCCCCCAATCTCTTCAGCTAAGCCCATCAGATTCAGCATTACCAGGGCAGTCTGAAGGTCGGGCAGGGCCAGTCCGGTCGTGCCCTGCAGGTCATCCAGCGTGACCGGGACGCTCAGGGCAGCCAGCACGCGCCGCTGTTCGGGGGGCAGGTCGGGCTGGGGCGCGGCGGGGGCCACACCCCAGCCCATCTCGTTCAGGATGTCCTGGGCCGTCTCGGTAAGGACCGCGCCGTCGCGGAGCAACTGGTGGGGACCGGCGGCCCGTGGGTCGCCCGCCCGACCGGGAACCGCGAAGACCGTACGGCCGCATTCCAGCGCGTGCGTAGCGGTGATCAGTGACCCGGATTTGCGTTCGCCTTCCACGACCAGCGTGCCGGCGCTCAGCGCGGCGATCACCCGGTTGCGGGTGGGAAAATGGTGCTGCGCCGGGCCGGTGCCCAGCGGATACTCGCTGATCACGGTGAGGCGCTCGGCCAGACGCTCATTCTCGCGCGGGTAGATCACGTTCACGGCGCTGCCCAGCACGCCGATGCTGAGGCCTCCGGCCTCCACCGCCGCCGTGTGGGCGGCTGTATCGACGCCGCGCGCCAGTCCGCTCACCACCACCACGCCGGCCCGTGCCAGGTCGGCGGTGAGCGCCCGGGTCAGGCTCAGGGCGTAGGGGCTCGCCGCCCGCGTGCCCACGATGCCCACGGCGCGCGGCACGACCGGCAGGGCGGGCAGCCCACCGCGCACCCACAGCACCGGGGGCGGGTCGTCCAGGGCCTCCAGCGCCTCCGGGTAGCCTTGCAGGCCCCGGCCCAGCAGGGTCACCCCCGTCCGCGCGGCCTTCTGCACTTCGTCCTGTGCCTCCGCCGCCGCCCTGGGAAGGCCGATGGCCGCCACGCTCCGGCTGTCCAGTCCCGGCACCCCGCGCAGGTCGCCCACGGGTGCCTGCAGGGCGGTTTGCGCGCTGCCAAAATGCCGCCGCAAGGCCTCGATGCGGCGCGGTCCCAGGTGCGGCGTGAGGCGCAGGGTGAGCAGGGCCAGCAGTTCGGCGGCGGGAGTGGGGGGTGCGGCGCGGGTCACGCAGTTCAGGATAGGCAGAGCCGTCTTCCAGCTTCCTTTCCGGGGCCGGTCAGTCCTCGTCGCCCAGCGCCGCCCCGGGAATGGTGAGTACAAATTCCGCGCCGCCCTGTGGGTGGGTGCCGCCGTGCAACTGGCCGCCGTGCATCACAGCGATCTGCCGCGAGACGCTCAGGCCCAGGCCGCTGCTGCCCGCTCCGCTCACAAAGGGCTCGAAGATGCGCTCACCGAGTTCGGGGGGCAGGCCGGGGCCGCTGTCGCGCACCGTGAAGCTCAGGTGGTCAGCCGTTTCCTGCAGGGTGAGCCACACCTTGCCGTGGGGTCCGGCGGCGCGGCGGGCGTTGGCGAGCAGATTACGCAGCGCCTGGGTCAGCCGGTCCGGGTCGCACAGGATGCCGCCCCCCCAGTCGCCCTCAAAGGCCGTGCCGGACACCAGCCGGTCCAGCCGCTCCTGCAACGTGCGTGCGGGGATGTAGTGCCACGCCAGCCGCATTTCCAGCTGTCCGCGGGCGAGCTGCATCAGGTCCTGGGTGGTGAAGGTCAGCTCGTCGGCCACCAGCGCCGCGCGCCGGACCTCGGGGTCGTCGGTGCGCTCCTCGGCGCGGCGCAGGCTCGCCTTCAGCACGGTCAGCGGCGCGCCCAGTTCATGCACGATCTGGCCCAGCAGCTGCTTCTCGCGGGCCTGCCCCGCCTCGATGCGCACAAGCAGGCGGTTGATGGCGCTGAGCAGGCGGTGGACCTCGTCCTCGCGGGCGGGCAGCGGCAGCGTGGCGAGGCTGCGGGTGGGGTCAATCCGGTCGGCGAGGTTGGCCGCGCCCTGCAGTCCCGACAGGGCCCGCTGACCCACGCCCCAGCCCACCACCAGCAGGATCAAGGGCGTGAACACCAGCGCGGCGAGCAGGGCGCTGATGGCACTCTGGCGGGCGGCAATCAGGTCATCTTCCGGCAGGCCGACCCACAGCGTTCCGAACAGGCCAATCTTGCGCTGAACGGCCCGCACCGAGGTGTCCTGGATGGTCACGCGGCTCTGGGTGCCGTAGGGATAAGGCGCTTTCTCAAAAGAGCGCAGGATCGGGCTGGCCGCGAAGACCAGACCGTCGCCGTCTATGAGCATGGTGTAGGCCCCCGCGCCGCCCGCCGCCTTGCCCAGGCCCGCGCCGGGGCTGGTAAAGGCCTCAGCCAGGGTGTCGGCCCGCTCGTTGAGACGGTCGTTGAACTGCTGGTCCATGCGCGAGAGCAGCAGCGTGACCACGCCCAGACTGATCAGCAGAATCAGGGCGAGTGCCAGCAGGCTGTAGGTGGCGGCCAGCCGGAAGCGCAGGCTGTGGCGCCACGCCACCCGCGCCGAGGACAGCCCGGTGCCGGGCGTCAGTGCCGAGGACAGGGCCGCGCCCCGCCGGAAGGGCGCGCGGGGGGGCACACTTCGGGCGGGGCGCGGGGGCAGCATCGGGTCTCTAGGCCTGCAGCACGTAGCCGACGTTGCGGATGGTGCGGATCTTGAGGTCGCTGTCGGCCTGCTCCAGCTTCTTGCGCAGCTGCGAGATGCGGACCTCCACCGAGTTGGAGTTGGGCGTCTCCCAGCCGTACAGGTGCGACTCGATATCGGCGCGCGAGAACACGCGCTCGGGCGTGCGCATCATGAGCTCCAGAATGCGCGCCTCGTGTTCAGTCAGGTTGGTGCTCTTGTCGTTCACGGTGAGCAGCAGGCTGCTGGTGGACAGGCTGGTGTTGCCCAGATTCACCCCGGTGCCGGCGGCGGTGCGGCGCAGCAGCGCGGTGATGCGGGCGTCCAGCTCGGGCATGGCAAAGGGCTTGGTCAGGTAGTCGTCGGCTCCGGCATTCAGCCCGGCGACCCGTTCTTGCACCCCGCTGCGGGCCGAGAGCACCAGCACCGGCGTGCTGCTGTACTGCCGCAGCGCCGAGACCAGGTCCAGACCGTCCCCGTCGGGCAGGTTCAGGTCGAGCAGAATCAGCTGCGCGCTGTGCATGCCCAGCCACGTCTGCGCGTCGCGCAGGGTCGAGGAGTGGTGAACCTGATAGTCCGCCGACAGGTATTCCTTAAGCAGGGGACCGAGGTGTGGATCGTCTTCCACAACGAGAATCTGCGCCAGCATGGGAGCTCCTTGAATCAGGGAAAGGTGGGTTCGGGCAGACCGCGGAACGCTGGCCGGCTTATTTGAGGCTGGGGACGACAGGAAGCGGGAGGGCCACCTTGAGGCCCGGCAGGCTCAGGGACTGTCCGGCCGGCTGGGCACTCAGGGTCAGTTTGTAGGGAGCGAGGAATTTGACGAAGGTCACGTCGGTGTTGACGCTGCGTTCGCCCGCCGTGGCCGGAATCTGCAGGGTCAGCTTGCCGTCGCTGAGGGTGCCGTTGTAGCGGCTCTTGAGGCCCGGAAAGGTCACGCGGGCCTTTTCCTCGTCGGTGGGGGCAAACAGGACGACCACCGGGCCGTCGTAGTCCCCGACGAACTGCATGACCAGCTTGCCGCCGCTGCTCTCGCCGTCGCCCACCTTGGTCTGGAGTTCGCGGTCCCACACCTGAACTTTCAGCGCCTGCGCCGCGGGGGCCAGGGCTGTCAGGCACAGCAGGAAAAGAAGCAGACGGGGCATCATGACAGTGTAACGGAGTCTCCTGAAAGCGGGGGGAACATCGGCGAAAAAAGGCGGGTGGGCCGGGACCTGTGATCCCGGTGTTCCACCCTAGCGCCTCAAGCTGACGCCCTTTTGATGCCGCCAGGCACGCACCTTCAGGAAAGCCTGAGGTCTGCCCTCTCCCCGGTTACATCGCTTCGAGCATCAGGCGGTCGGGGTTTTCCAGCAGGCGGATGACTTCCTTGCAGAAGCGGGCCGCCTCGGCGCCGTCCACCAGGCGGTGGTCAAACGACAGGCTCAGGTACATCATGTGCGCCACGACGATGTTGTCGTTCTCGTCCACAATGGGCCGCTTGATGATGCTGTGCACGCCCAGAATGGCCGCGTCGGGCACATTGATGATCGGGAAGGAGAACAGCGCGCCGATGGAGCCGATGTTGGTGATGGAAAAGGTGCTGCCGGCCAGCTCGTCCGCCGCCAGTTTGCCGCTTCCCGCACGGCCCGCGAGATCGACAACCTCACGCGCGAGCTCGAAGACGCTCTTGTGGTTCACGTCGCGGATCACCGGCACGGTCAGGCCCGCGTCGGTGGCGACGGCCATACCGAGGTTGTAGTAGCGCTTCTGCACGATTTCCTGGGCGGCCTCGTCAAAGGAGGTGTTCAGGCTGGGGTACTTCTTGAGCGCGGCCACCACTGCCTTGAAGATGAAGGGCAGGTACGACAGCTTGACGCCCGCCGCGCTCGCCTCGTCCTTGACGCGGCTGCGGAACTCGACGAGCTTGCTGAGGTTCACCTCGTCCACGGTCAGGGTGCGGACGGTGTACAGGTGGCTGGCTTGCATCTGGTTGCTGATGGCCCGGCGCATGCCCCGCAGCGGCACGCGGTCCTCAAGCGCCTCACACCCTTTGGGTGTGCGGTACTGCACCGGTGCCACCGGCATTCCGCCCGTTCCCTTCGCGGCGGCCGGAGTGGTCGGCTGCGCAGAGGCCGGCGCCGACGCGGTCTGCGGCTGGGCGGCAGCGGACGGCGTGGCCGGGGCCTGGGCCGCTGCGCCCTGCCCGTGCGCCACCACGTCCTGCACGCGGATGCGCCCGTTGGGACCGCTGCCCTGCACCTGAGACAGGTCGAGGTTCAGTTCGCGGGCCAGCTGCCGCGCGGCGGGCACGGCGAGGACCCGGCCGTCGGCGCGGGCGGGTGCGGCGGATTCACGGTTCAGTGTGCCCGTGCCGGCGGTGGAGCTGCCCGGCGCACCGCTGGCGCTGCGGGCTCCCAGTCCCTGGACCTTCACCGTCTCGTTCGAGGCGAAGGCCTTGAACAGGCTGGCCGAGTCGTCATCGGCCCCGCCGCGCATGTGGCCGGCCTCCACGATGCTTCCGCCCTGATCGGCGATCTGTTCGCGTTCCTCCTGGGCCTGCGCCGGCAGCTGGGCATCGGCGGTGGTGGGGTTCTCGGCGCTGTCCTGAATGGCCTGGGTGGGACTGGGGGCGGCGTTTCCGCCCTCATCAATCAACGCGATGACGGCGTGAACGGCCACCACGTCGCCCTCATTGGCCATGCGCTGCTTGAGGATGCCTGCCACCGGGCTGGGCAGTTCCACGGTCACCTTGTCGGTCATGACCTCGCACAGCGGTTGTTCCAGGGCCACGGGGTCGCCCTCGTTGACCAGCCACTTGAGAATTTCGCCTTCGACCACGCTTTCGGCCAGTTCGGGGAGCAGGACTTCTTTCACAGGAATACCTCGGGAAACAGAATGGGGAAACAAGGTTGGGTGCGGCCGGCTGTTCTAGCCGATCACGAAGGCCCGCAACACGCCGTAGAGGATCAGGACACTGCCCAGCACCTGAATCCAGCGCTCGCCCCGCGCATACAGCACGGCGCTGATTCCCAGCGCGGCGAACATCGCACCGATGCTCAGCCGCTGCCACGGCTGGGGCAGATCGCCGGCCCAGGCATACAGGCCAAAGCCGATCAGCAGGCCCAGGGTGCCCAGCAGCGGGCGCAGCAGGTCAGGCCTCATGGACACGGGCCCACATTAATGGTTCAGCGCCTGCACACACGCCGCCGTGATGCGGTTGGGGCCAGGCAGGTAGATCTTGTCCTGCACGTAGGGATAGGGCGTGTCGAAGCCCGCCACCTGCGTGACCGGAGCGAGCAGCGAGTCGAAGGCCTCGTTCTGGATCACGTAGGCCACCTCGCCCATGAAGTTGGCGGTGCGCGGCGCCTCGCTGACAAGCACGGCGCGGCCAGTCTTCTGGACGCTCTGCACCACCGTTTCACGGTCCCACGGCACCAAGCTGCGCAGGTCGATGACCTCCACGCCCACGCCCTCGGCCGCCAGCGCGTCGGCGGCGCGTTCCAGGTCCGGCATCACGCCGCCGTAGCCGATCAGGCTCAGATCCGTGCCCTCGCGGCGGATGGCGGCCTCACCCAGACGCACGGTGTAGTCGTGGTCCGGCACCTCGCCCTTGGCGGCACGGTACAGCCGCTTGGGCTCGAAGAAGATCACCGGATCATCGCCGCGGATGGCGGCCTTCAGCAGTCCCTTGGCGTCGTAGGGCGTGCTGGGCATCACGACCTTCAGGCCCGGCGTGTGTGCGTAATAGCTCTCCGGACTCTGGCTGTGGTGGTGCCCGCCCTTGACTCCGCCGCCCGAGGGCGTGCGGATCACGAGCGGAGCCGTGAACTGCCCGCCCGAGCGGTAGCGGATCTTGGCCGCCTGGCTGATGATCTGGTCAAAGCCCGGGCCCATGTAATCGGCGAACTGGATCTCGGCCACGGGCCGCAGGCCGCGCACCGCCATGCCCACGGCCGCGCCCACGATGCTCGCCTCGCTCAGCGGGGTGTCAAAGACCCGCTCCTTGCCGAAAGTGGCCTGCAACCCGGCGGTGGCCATGAACACGCCTCCGCGGGCGCCCACGTCCTGCCCGAACAGAACCACGCGCTCGTCGCGCTGCAGTTCCTCGTGCAGCGCCTCGGTGACGGCCTGAATCAGGTTGATGGTGCGGGTGCCGGCGCCGGCCTGGGCCGCTTCCTTTCTGTCCTGGGTGGCGGTCATTTTGCGCTCCCTTCCTGCTCGGCGCGCAGTTCGGCGGCCTGAATGCGCAGGTGGCCCGGAAGATCGGCATAGACGTCCTCGAACATGATGCGCCAGTCGGGCTGGCCGGTGGCCTCGGCGCGGATGACCTGCTCGTCCACCTCGCGGTGGGTCTCGGAGATCAACCGGGCACGCTCCTCGGCGTCGATGGGATGGCCCAGATGCTCAAGCAGTTTCTCAACGCGCACGATGGGATCGCGGTCCAGCCACTCCTGCACTTCCTCACGGGTGCGGTAGTTCTTCTCGGCGTCCGCGTCGGCGTTGCTGTGCGAGCCGACCCGGTAAGTCAGGCACTCCACCAGCGCCGGGCCATTGCCCTCCCGCACCCACTGCGCGGCGTGGGCGCAGACCTCCATGACGGCCACGATGTCGTTGCCGTCCACGTAAAAACCGGGCATGCCGTAGGCCTTGGCCTTGATGTGGATGGTCTCGCTGGCGGTCTGCCCCGCCAGATTGGTGCTGATGGCCCACTGGTTGTTCTCGCACACGAACAGGCACGGAGCGTGGGCGGCGCCCGCCATGTTCATGCCCGCGTGCCAGTCGCCCTCGCTGGTCGCGCCGTCCCCGAAGGTGCACACCGTGATCTCGTCGGTGCCCAGGTACTTCTGCGCCATCGCGTTGCCCGCGGCGGGCGGCACCTGCGAGGCAATCGAGGAGCTGATCGACACGAAGTGCTGCTTGCGGGCGGCGAAGTGGTGCGGCATCTGGCGGCCCCGGCTGGGGTCGGAGTTGCTGCCCAGGCACTGGCTGATCAACTCGAACATCGGCACGCCCATCGCCAGCCCCAGGGTGTGGTCGCGGTAGTACGGCCACACCCAGTCGTGGCCCACGCGGATGGACCGGGCCAGACCCACCTGGGTGGCCTCCATTCCGCTGGACTGGGCGTAGAAGGTCGTGCGTCCCTGACGCAGCAGGGTGATGAGCTTGCGGTCAAATTCGCGGGCGCGCAGCATCAGCGCGTGCAGCTCGCGCAGCCGCTCGGGCGTGTAGGCGGCGGGCAGGTCCTGAACCGGCGTGCCGTCTTCGGCGACATACCGGATGGGCTGGGGAGTAAAGGGCTGCGGGGTGGATGGAATTGGCAGTGAAGAAGTCTGGGTCATGTGAAGCGGGCCTCCTGTGCAGTGGACAGAAGCGGAAGGCTGCCTCCGCCCCGCCGCTGGCAACATCTGTCTGGCTAACGGTCGTTAGGCATTCTAGACGGTCCATATGGGCCGGGGCTTCCCCCAGTGCGTCCGGCCCATGCGGACAGAAGGCCACCCCCAGGGGCGGCGCAGTCTGAAAAACCCCGTTCAGTACGTGAAGAACACCAGCTCGGCCGGAACGTGGTCGGGCAGCACCCTCCTCTCCCCTGCCGGGCCCAGGGTCTCCACCACGCGGCAGGCCTCGGCCAGATAGGCAGCGTAGGGCACGGGTCCCGGAGCGGTGACAGGCCGCTCCGGGCCGAACAGGTCCAGGGGCGGTTGATCGTTGTCATGCGTCCACGCGCCGCTCATCCAGTCAAAGTGGTACTGATTTAGAAAGCGCTCGCCGTGTTGGGCCACGAACTCGATGGCCGAGAGCAGAAAGTCCACCTCGTCGTCGGTGGCCCACGGCGCGAGGTTCAGGCGGGTCCAGCCGGGCTTCAGGCCGTCAATGTTGGAAAGGGCGCACTGCCGGTACTGCTCGCTGCGTTCGTCATCTATGCGCAGCAACACGTGTCCGTAAGGGCCCGCGCACGCGCAGCCGCCGCGGGCCTGGATGCCGAACAGGTCGTTGAGCAGCCGGACCACCAGCCGGGGATGCAGGTACGCGCCGTCTGGGGCCTGGATCAGGAATGACAGGAAGGCCAGCCGGGGGGCGTCGGGATTGCCGAGCAGCTGAATGCGGGGATGATTCCTCAGCCGGTCCAGCGCTCGCGCAAACAGCTCGTGTTCCCGGGTGGTCAGGGCCTGCACCCCCAGCTCCTCCTTGACCCGGAAGGCGAGGGCCGTGCGCAGCTTGCCCAGGATGGCGGGAGTTCCCGCATCCTCGCGCGCCTCGATGTCCTCGATGTACACCTGTTGTGTGCGGCTGACGTAGCGCACCGTTCCCCCGCCCGCCGTGCTGGGGACGTTCAGGTGATACAGGTGCTCCTGAAAACACAGCAGCCCCGGCGTTCCCGGGCCGCCCACGAACTTGTGCGGGCTGAGGAACACCGCGTCGTACCCGTCCGGCTGACCGGGCTTCATGTCGATGACAACGTAGGGGCCGCTCGCCGCGAAGTCGAAGAAGGCGTAGGCCCCGTGCCGGTGCAGGATGCGCGCCACCGTGCGGGTGTCGGTGAGCAGGCCGGTGACGTTGCTCGCGGCGCTGAAGGAGCCGATCTTGGGCCGGCGGGCGTACTGCGGCGCTTTCAGTGCCCGCACCAGGGCGTCCAGATCCAGATTGCCGCGTTCGCACAGCGGAATCTCCACGACCTCGGCGAGCGTCTCGCGCCAGCTCACCTCGTTGCTGTGGTGTTCATAGGGGCCGACGAACACCACCGGGCGCTCGTGTTCGGGAAGCGAGGCCAGCACGGCGGCGCGGTGTGGCCCGCAGACCGTCAGCCCCAGGATGTCCTGTATGCGCCGCACGGCCGCCGTGCTGCCCGAGCCGCAGAACACGAGCTTGCAACTGGCGTCTCCCCCGAGCTGACCCCGGATGTAGTCGGCCGCCTGGTGCGTCAGGTGGGTGCTGTGCGCCCCGGTGGCGCTGTCCTCGGTGTGGGTGTTGGCATACAGCGGCAGCGCAAGCGACGCGATGCGGTCTTCCACGCTGCGCAGCGCCCGCCCCGAAGCGACATAGTCCGCGTAGGTGACCCGGCGCGCTCCGAAGGGCGTCTGGATCACTGTGTCCGTCCCGATCAGGTCGGCCCTCAGTGTGGCGAAGTCCATGACTGATTGTAGGCAATCCGGCGGCGCGGCGGCGGGCGTGTCCCCCACTTCCGCCCTGCGCCCCTCTATACGCTGCCGTGGGAAAGACCCGCGTTACCGTTGCGGCGTGGCTGTCCCGGTACACTCCGCAACAGGATGAGCGGCTGGAATGTGATTGTGATTGGTGGAGGCCACGCGGGCCTGGAGGCGGCCTGGGCGGCGGCCAAGTTCTCACGGGTGGCCCTGCTGGTGGGCAACCCGGCAACGGTGGGACGCATGCCCTGCAATCCTGCCGTAGGGGGACCGGGCAAGAGCCAGCTGGTCTTTGAGGTCCAGGCCCTGGGCGGCCTGATGGGCCGTCTGGCCGACGACACCGCCATCCACACCCGCGTGCTCAACGCGAGCAAGGGCCCGGCGGTGCAGTCGCTGCGGGTTCAGAACGAGCGCGACGCCTATGCCGAACGGGCGCAGGACGTGATCTTCGGCCACCCCGAGATTGACGTTGTGCGGGGCGAGGCCGCCGATCTGGAGCCGGACGGTCACGGGGGCTGGACCGTGGTCACCACCGATGGCCGCCGTCTGGCGTGCCGCAGCGTCGTGGTTGCTGCGGGCACCTTCATGCAGGCGGTGACGTGGTACGGCCGGCAATCACGGCCCGAAGGGCGGCAGGGCGAGCCCCCCTCGCGCTTCCTTTCGGCCCCGCTGGCCCGCGCAGGCCACGTGCTCAAGCGCTTCAAGACCGGCACACCCCCACGGGTGCGGGCCGACTCGGTCAACTTCGCCGAACTGCTGAGCATTCCCGCCGATCCCCAGCCCCGCGGATTTACGGGCATGCCCGGGCCGCGCGCCGCCGAGTCTCCCACCTGGCAGACCCACACCACCCCGGAAACCCACCAACTGATCCACGACAATCTGCATGAATCTCCGATGTTTTCGGGCGACATCGAGGGCCGGGGCCCACGATACTGCCCGAGCATTGAGGACAAAGTCGTGCGTTTTGCCCACCATGACCGGCACCTGCTGTTTGTGGAACCCGACGGCGTGCAGACCAGCGAGGTGTACCTGCAGGGCTTCAGTTCGTCGCTGCCCGCCGGACTGCAGGACCAGCTGGTGAGAACGCTGCCCGGCTTTGAGAAAGCGGTGATTCAGCGGTACGCCTACGCGGTGGAATACGACGTGGTGGATTCCACCGAGCTGACCCTGAATCTGGAATCCCGGTTGCTGCCTGGGGTCTTTACAGCGGGCCAGATCAATGGAACCAGTGGCTATGAGGAGGCGGCGGCACAGGGACTGGTCGCCGGCCTCTCGGCGGCCCACCGGGCGCAGGCCCTGTCCATGCCGGTCATCGGCCGTGACACCGGGTACATCGGGGTTCTGCTGGACGACCTGGTCTTCAAGGGCAGTGACGAGCCGTACCGCATGATGACCAGCCGGGTGGAACATCGCCTGCTCGTCCGGCAGGACAACGCCGACGAACGCATGACCCCCCTGGGCCACGCCTGGGGACTGGTCGACCAGTCCGAACTGGACCGGGTGCAGACCAAATACCGCCGGGTGGCGGCCGGTGCCGAGGCCCTGGGGCGGCAGCGCAGTGCGGGAGTGACCGGCGACGCATGGCTACGTCGCCCCGAGTTCTCGCTGGCCGATGTCGAGGCGCTGGGCATGAAACTGCCCTCCCTGGATACCGCCGAGCGCGAAGCCCTCGAAATCCGCGTGAAGTATGCGGGCTACATCGAACGGGCCCGCCAGCAGCTCCGCGCCGAGGACCATGCCCGCGACCTGAGTCTGTCCGGTGTGGATTTTGCGGCCATCGCCTCCCTGTCCAACGAGGCGCGCGAGAAGCTGAGCCGGGTGCGGCCCGCCACCCTGGAGCAGGCGGCCCGGCTATCCGGGGTGCGCCACGCCGATATCGGAGCGCTGCTCGTTCACCTCAGGAAGCACGGCGTTTCACGGGAAACCTGACGGTGAAACAAAACCCTGATCTCGCTTGACGCCCCACCCGTTTCACGGGAAACTTGACGGTGAAACAGGAGGGCAAGGATTTTGGCGACATTTGATGAAGGCCTGCTGCTGGGCATCTTGATCGGCGAGGGACACTTTGGCGGCGACGGCAAACAGCCACAGGTCACCCTGCGCATGCACACCCGCCACCTGCGGCTGTTTGAGACGCTGCTGCGGCTGTGCCCCGGTTCCAAGCTGTATGGCCCCTACGAACACGGGGGACGGCGGTATTACCAGTGGATGGCCCGCGGAGAGGTGCTGCGCGAGACCCTGCTGCCGATTCTGGAGCGCCTGCCCCTGCAGGAAATTGATGCCCACGTCTACGAACGCTACAGCGAGATGAAGCTGCGGTACGGCCTGTGAACGCCCGGATCCTGGACCTGCTACGGCGGGGCGCAGATGAACTTGGCGTGGACGTGGAGGCCAAGCTGCCGCAGTTTGGTCAACTGCTCGAACTGCTGCAGCAGGGCAATGCCCGCTTCAACCTGACGGCCCTCAAATCGGAGGAGGACATCGTCCTCAAGCATTTTGTGGACTCCCTGAGCTGTCTGCGCGGCGGGTATTTCACCGCCTCAAACCGCGTGCTGGATCTGGGAACCGGAGCAGGCTTTCCTACGCTGCCTCTGGCCCTGGTGCGGCCCGACCTGCGTTTTACGCCGGTGGATTCCATCCGCAAGAAAATTGGCTTTGTCGCGGAGACGGCCCGGGCGCTGGGCCTGGACCATGTGACGCCCCTAGTGGGCCGTGCCGAGACCCTGGGACGACAGACCGAACACCGCGCCGCCTATGACCGGGTGGTGGTCCGCGCCGTGGCCGCCCTGCCCATTCTGGTGGAGCTGGCCCTGCCGCTGCTACGTGAGGGCGGACTGCTCGTGGCCCAGAAAGGCCCGATAGGAGAAGACGAACTGAATGCTGGACGGCGTGCGGCCGGCGAGCTGGGGGGGCGGGTGCAGGTGGTGGATCCGTTTGGCCTGCCGCTGTCGGGCGACGCCCGGACCCTGGTGGTGGTCGAGAAGCTCCGGCCCACCCCCGAGAAGTACCCCCGGCGCGAGGGCGTTCCCAATGCCCAGCCGCTATTCTGGAAAACGAAGTGAGGTCACGACATGACAACAGGCCAGTGGAAGCGACGCGGATGAGCGGCGGAGAGGGGCCGGAATGAAGGTGCTTGGTCTGGTCAATCAGAAGGGGGGGGTGGGCAAGACCACCACCGCCATCAACCTCGCGGCATATCTGGCGGCGGGCGGGCGGCGGGTACTGCTGCTCGACATGGACCCGCAGGGCAATGCGACAAGCGGGCTGGGACTGCGCGGCGCCGAACACGGCCTGTACGAGGCCCTGGGAGAGCCCGCCCGCGCCGCCGAGTTCACGCGGCCCACCGAGCAGGCGGGGCTGGACGTGCTGCCCGCAACGCCGGACCTCGCCGGGGCGGGCGTGGAACTCGCCGACGACCCGGACGCGCTGGGCCGCCTGCTGGCGAGCATCCACGGTTACGATCTGGTTCTGGTGGACGCTCCGCCCAGCCTGGGGCCGCTGACCGTCAACGTGCTGGCCGCCGCCGACGCCCTGCTGATTCCACTGCAGGCCGAGTACTACGCGCTGGAAGGCTTGGCCGGCCTGATGGAAACGGTGGAGCGGGTGCAGGGAGGCCTGAATCCGCGCCTGAAGGTGCTCGGCGTGGTGCTCACCATGTTCGACGGCCGCACCAATCTGGCCCAGGAGGTCGAAACCATGGTGAGGCGCCACTTCGGAGATCTGGTGTTCTGGTCAGTGATTCCGCGCAACGTGCGGCTGTCCGAGGCCCCCAGCTTCTCCAAACCGATCAACGCCTTTGCCCCGCTGTCCAGCGGTGCGGCGGCCTACAAGCGTCTGGCGGAGGAGGTGATGGCCCGTGTCGAAAAAAACTAGCCTGGGCCGTGGGCTTGATGCCCTGCTCGCCCGGCCTGCGGGTGAAGCGGCCGCAATGGTGGGAACGCCCACCAGCGGCGCACAGACCCTGGACATCACGCGGATTGTGCAGGCGGCCTACCAGCCCCGCCAGGTTTTCGAACCCGAGTCGCTGGCCGAACTGGCCCAGAGCATCCGCGAGAAGGGCGTGCTGCAGCCGCTGCTTGTGCGGCCCCGCGGCGAGGCTTTTGAGATCGTGGCGGGAGAGCGGCGCTGGCGGGCCAGTCAGCTTGCAGGGCTCACCGAGTTGCCGGTCATCATCCGTGATCTGGGGGACCGTGAGGCGCTGGAAATCGCCATCGTGGAAAACCTGCAGCGCGAGGACCTGGGACCGCTGGAAGAGGCGCGCGCCTACCAGACGCTGCTGGATCAGGGACTGAATCAGGAGGGAGTGGCGCGGGCGGTGGGCAAGGGCCGCAGCACAGTGTCCAACGCCCTGCGCCTGCTGACGCTGAACGAGGCCGCTCTGCGTGCGCTGGATTCCGGCAAGATCAGCGCCGGGCACGCCCGCGCGATCCTGGCCCAGCCGGACGGCGACCGGGCCTGGGCGCTGGAGCAGATCACCGCACGCGGACTGAGCGTCCGGGAAGCCGAGGCCCTGCGGCGCGGCGCCCGCCCGGCCGGCTCCGACTCCCAGCCCATCAAGGTCAATCCTCCGCGCACCTACCGCCAGCTGGAGCTGGACCTGAGCCGCCGCACCGGCACCCGGGTCCGCATTACCGGTGAGGACCGGGGGCGCGTGGAACTCGCCTACGCTTCGCGCGAGGAGCTTGACCGACTGCTGGGGCTGCTCGGCTTCGAGGCCGAGGAATAGAGCGCCGCGCGGCAGGGGAGAACAGGGGAGGAGAGGAGCGCTGGTCCGTCACACGGGACCAGCGCTCAATCGCTGTTCAGCAGACCTTGAGCCTCACGCGCGATCATCCACTCCTCGTTGGTGTTGATGACCAGCGCAGGTGGGCTGTCCGGCGCAGTGATGATGCCGGGATGGCCGCGGACTGCCCGCCCGTTGGCTTCCTGATCCACAGCAAACCCAAGGACCCTCAGCCGTGTCAGGGTGGCGGCCCGCACCGAGGCACTGTTCTCGCCGATACCGCCGGTAAAGACCACGCCGTCGAGCCCACCCAGCGATACGGCCATGGCGGCAATGGAGCGGGCCAGCCGGTTCACGAAGATGTCGATGGCCAGCTGCGCCTGGGCGTGGCCGCGTGCCGCCGCCTCTTCCAGCTCACGCATGTCGTTCGTCAGCCCCGACAGGGCGAGCAGGCCGCTTTCCCGGTTGAGGGCCGCCGTGACCTCAGTCAGGCTCAGGCCCGCCTGACGCGAGATGTAGTCGTGCAGCCCCGGGTCGACGTCGCCGCTGCGGGTTCCCATCACCAGTCCCTCCAGCGGCGTGAGGCCCATGCTGCTGTCCACGCTGCGCCCGCCCAGGACGGCGCAGACGCTGCAGCCGTTGCCCAGATGGGCGGTGACCAGCTTCAGCTCCGTCAATGGGCGGGCCAGCAGCTGCGCCGCCTCGGCCGCGACAAAAGCGTGGCTGGTGCCATGAAAGCCGTAGCGGCGAACTCCGTGCTGGCGATACCAAGCCTCTGGCACGGCATAGCGGTAGGCGACCTCGGGCATGGTCTGGTGGAAGGCCGTGTCGAAGACAGCCACCTGGGGCAGATCCGGAAAGGCGCGGATGGCCGCCTTGATGCCGGCGATGTTGGCTGGGTTGTGCAGCGGAGCCAGCGGCACACAGGTGCGGATGGCCTCCAGAACCTCGGGCGTGATGAGTGCCGGGGCGCTGAAACGCTCGCCCCCATGCACGACCCGGTGGCCCACCGCCCGCAGCTGACCCCACAGGCCCAGCCGGCCCAGCTCGGCCAGCACCAGATCCAGCGCCTGTGCGTAGCTGCCTCCCTTGAGGGCATGCGTCTGCCGCTCGCCACCGCGGTCCATCCGCATTGAGGCCGCCTCGCTGCCCAGCCGCTCGGCCAGTCCCGACAGCCGCACCTCACCGCTGCCCGGATTGACCACGGCGAACTTCAGGCTGCTGCTGCCGCTGTTGAGAACCAGAATCCACATGCCCGCATTCTTTCAGACCCGTCTGGTCTTGGGGATTGCCGGTGCCCAGCGTTCTTTCAGGTCCAGCGTTCCGCGTGCCTGGGAAATCAGCGCATCCGGGTGAGCCGCCGCACCTCGCCCAGGCCCTCAACGTGTTCCAGGCGCAGAATCGGGGCGTCCGGGTAATCGGCGTACAGCCCCTCGCCCCACTCGATCACGCTCAGGCGGCTGTCCGCGATCAGGTCCTCCAGGTCCATCTCATACAGCTCCTGCACATCGCGGACGCGGTAGGCGTCCACATGCAGCGCGCGGCCCGACGGAGTCGGGTAGGCGTGCATCAGGGCGTAGGTCGGGCTGGTGACGGGCCCGTCAAAGCCCAGCGCACCGATCAGCCCTCCGGTCAGGGTGGTCTTGCCGGCGCCCAGCTCGCCTTCCAGGAACAGCACCGCGCCGGGCGACAGTGCGGGCACCAGGGCGGCCCCCAGGGCGCGTTGTTCGTCGGGGCCCTGCAGGTGCCGGACCTCTCCCACCTGCAAGAGGTCTGCCAGAGTGTGCGCGCGGGTCATCACCGCCCATGCTAGAGCAGGGCCCGCCAACTTGCCCCCGGCTCAGCGGGGCGAACGGGTAATTTCCCAGCGCCCTGCCGCGTGCCGGGCTTCCCAGCGCTCACCGGGACCGCTCAGCGTCAGCTCGGTGAGGTTCAGGTCCCCGGCCAGCGCAATCAGCTGCAGCAGAGGGGCAGGCAGCGGCTCCTGCTCGCCGCCGGACAGCTGGCCTCCCTGGAGGGTCCAGGTCTGGACACCGGTGCCGGCGATGGTCTGCGGCGCGGCGGGCCACGCTCCCTCGGCCTCGCCTCCGAGCTCGAACACGTCGAGCAGTCCATTCAGGGCTTCGTTTCCGAAGGAGGCCGTGACTTCCTGCGCCGCGCGGTGCTCGGCCTGGGCCTCGGTCAGCAGGGCCTCGGCGTCGCTCAGGGTCTGGGCATAGCGCTCCTGGGCCGCGCGGCTCATCGTCCCCAGCCGGCGCTGGGCGCGCAGGGTATCGGCCAGGCGGCCCAGACGCTGGATGGTCTCTCCGGCGAGGTCACGGACCGCGTCATACTCGGCCACCACGCGGTCGGCGCGGGCATCGAAGCTCTCGCGCTCCTGGGCCGCGGCGCCCCTGCGGCGTTCCAGCACCGCCCACAGGGTGTCGAGGTCCACGGCGGCGCCCGCAGCCAGCTGCGTCTGCGCCCAGTCCAGCAGGGGGGCCAGCTCGGCGGCGGCGCCGGGAATGTCGCGGGCCGAGCGCTCGATTTCGCGCAGTTCACGCTGGAGGCCCAGACCGCCCTCGCCGCGCTTGAGGGCGTCCAGCGTGCCACGCAGCTCGTGCAGTTCGTCATTGGCGAGGTTGCCGCCGTCCAGCAGGTGCCGCGCGGCGTCCAGGGCCACGCGCACGTCGGCGCCGGCGTCCAGGCCCGCGAGCTGCTGTTCCAGACTGGTCAGCTGCGCACGCTGCTCGGTCAGGACGGTGTCGCGCACCATGCGCAGCGACTCGCGCCAGCTTTCCACCGCGTCGGTCGTGAGCTGGCCGGCGGCGGCCTCGCCGCGCAGTCCCGCCTGACGGTCGCGCAGGTCGGCGCGGGCCTGCAGCAGCGAGGCGAACTCGCGGTCCAGCGCGTTCAGGACGCCCTGAATGTGTTCCTGTTCCAGGGCGAGCACCCGGGCCTGGGCTTCCGGATCCAGGGACGGATTGCCCGGCATCCCCTGCACCACCGAGGATTCCAGCAGCTTGCGCAGGCCGTAGGTCAGGGTACGGGCGCGCTCGACCTCTCCGGGCAGCAGCGTGCCCTGCTGCTGGGCCTCGTCAATCTGGACAACCAGGGCGTCCAGGCGGCGCACCTCGCGGCCGCCCATGCCCTGCACCCGCGTCAGGGCGGCGCGCAGCTCGGCAAGGTCCTGTGCCTGCGCGACCAGTCCCTCCTGCAGGCGGCGGTCCATCTGCGCGACGAGCTCCTGTCCCTCCTGGACCAGCGCCCCGATGTCGCGCCCCTCTTCCTCCTCCTGGCGGGCAACGCTCAGGATGCCGCGCAGGCGCTGGGTCTCGGGCCAGTCGAAATACAGCGAGAACCGGCGGGCGCTGTCCTCCAGGGGCAGCAGCGAATGCTCGACCGTGCTGGCGGCCGGGCGCTCCTGGCTGGTCTTGAGCAGCTCGTCGAGCACCTCCGACACCCGGCGCTTGGCCAGGGGGGCGGGCACGCTGAGCTGCAGCCGCTTGAACACCTCACGTTTGAGGATGTCCTCCAGGGCGGCGGCGTCCAGCTGGGCGGGGGTGGTGCCGCGGGCCCCGGCGGCGTCCTGCAGGATGCGTTCCAGCGCGCGCGGCGAGACCAGATCTCCCAGCATCTGAACGGGCAGCCGGTGCAGGCCGGAGGCTGCCATCACAGGTCCTCATCCCAGTCGAGGCTCTGGCTGGCGGGAATGGCCGGATCGGCGCGGCGGCCCAGAAGGCCGAACTGCTGGCACAGTCCGCGGAAGCCGTAGGCGCTCAGTCCGATGGCCAGCGCCGAGAGCAGCGCCCACACCGGCAGGGCGTAGGTGCCCTGGGTCAATGTGAGGTTGCTGGCACCGCGCAGCGCCCCCACCCCGGCCACGTCGCCGATGGCACCCAGCAGGCCGAACAGCCCCTCCAGGAACACCGGCATCAGCAGCAGGGCCAGCCCCACCGCAATGGCCCGCCAGTACGGATTGCGCCCGCCGAAGGCCAGGTTCAGCAGGTACAGGGGAACGGCGCACAGTCCGGCCAGCAGGGCAAAGACGAGCACGCGCAGCCAGCCGCTGAAGGTGCGTGAAACGCCCAGCGAGGCGCGGTCCAGCGCACTGATCTCCTCGCCCGCAGCGCGGCGTTCCAGGTTGCTCAGGCCACCGATCAGCGCCTGCACGTCTCCGGGCCGCAGGGGGCTGCGGGTCTGGGCCGCGTTCACGTCGGCAACCAGCGCGTCGTAGCCCTGGGCCGTGCGCAGCGCCGCCGGCACCCTGGCCAGGGCGGACTGGGCCTGCGTCAGCTGTCCGCGCGCTCCCACCGGGTCGCCGTGACCGGCGGCCGAGAGGGCCCGGCCCAGCGCGGAGTACACGGCGGCCGTCCGGTCTGTGCCGGTGGAGGGAGCCACAGCCGGAGAAGCCGCTGGGGGTGGTGCCGGCGGGGTCACCTGATTTTGCGGAGATGTGGCGGCCGGAGTCACCGGGGAGGGAGCGGCGGGAATGGTGGGAGGCGTCGCTCCCGGCGCCGTGCTCGCGGCGGCTTCACCCGTTGCATGGGTGGCCGGAGCGGGGGCGCTGGTGGAAGCCGGGGCCGAGGCCAGCGAACTGGCCAGCGTCTGGGTGCCCTGCCTCAGGGTGGTCAGCGAAGTGTTCAGCGCCGCGGTGTCTCCGCCGGTGAGCTGCCGCAGCGCGTCGCCGAACTGCGAAACCTTCAGGCCCCCGCCGGACGCGGCGTCCTGCACCACCGTGAACCAGCCCGTGGCGCGGGCCAGGTTCAGATAGGAGGCGGGCGTCTGTTCGGGCCGGCTGGCAGCCAGCGCCGCCGAGACCTTCTGGACCGCTGCGCGTTGCAGGCGCCACGCGACCCGGGGCAACTGCCCGCCCGCGCTGTCGGCCTTCAGGGCCGTGGTGGCCTCGTTGCTCAGTCCGAATTCGCGGGCGAGCAGCCCCAGCTGGGTCGGGGTTCCCTCTGGCGTGCCCCCCGACAGACCCGCGAGGGTCTGGTCGTACAGCGCGCGGCGCATCAGGCCGCGGGCGAGCAGCACCTGCGCTTCCAGTTCGGCGGGCGTGCGGGCCAGTGCGCCGCGCGCTCCTTCCAGCGCTCCGCGCAGGCCGGTGGTGAGCTGACGGTTGCGCAGCGTCGGCTCCAGCCGGGTGAAGGCGGCCTGCGCCGCGTCGAGCTGCGCCAGCGCCGCTCCTGCCGAGTTCGCCCGCGCCCGAACCGCCGCGTCCAGGCTGGCGGCCAGGGCGCTGTAGGCCTCCAGGCTCTGGGCCTGTGCGGAGGGGGCCGTCATGCCCAGGCCCAGGGCGCCGAGCAGCATCAGTCTGTGAACACTTGAACGGATCATGCCGCCACCTCTAGGCCCTGCAATTCCACCAGCAGCCGGCCCACATTGGCCTGTGCTCCTGCCGGCGTTCCCACCACCACTGCCACACAGTACCCGCCCAGCGGGCGCATACACACCGTCCGTGCTCCCAGGTCGGCCGACATCAGCCGCAGGGTGCGTCCCCGGAACAGCATGGCCGTCGCGGCGACCACGCCCCCCATTCCCGAGGCTTCCTGCAGGCTCCGGGCCAGCAGCACCTCGCCGTTAGCGCGGCACAGCATCACGCCCTGGACCCCCGAGAGCCGCGCCAGATCACGCAGCAGTTCTTCCTGCCCGGCGGCGTGCGTCAGGTCGTAGCGGCGGCCCGGGGCGTGGCCATAGTCGGGGTCGTCAAATTCGAAGTCGTCTACCCCCAGCTCCGGTTCGTCCCAGCCGGCGTCGGACAGTTCGGTACCCTCGTCCCAGGCCGCCTGGGGCAGCGCCCCGGTGAACAGGGTGGGGGCCTTGGGGTACTGCGTCTCCAGTTGCCGCGCCAGAGACAGCAGTTCCTGGCGTGCGCGCGCCTGCGGCAGGACCGCCGAGAGCCGCGTCAGCAGCGGCCCGGACAGCACCCGCTGCATGTCCTGGGCCGTCAGGGTGTCCGGGCTCAGGTGGTTCTCGCGCAGCAGCGCCTGCAGCATGGTCTCTGCCGCCCGCGCCGAGACAACGCCCGACAGGGCGCGGACAGTCATGGTGTACACAGCGTTGGTCATCGGTAACCTCAAGCGAGGTTAGCCGGGGGCCACTTACACTTTTGTCTCACGCTGGGGCGTTCAGGCCGCCGCCGGCCCGCCCGTGTTCCACCGGAGCGGTCTGGCCCACGGTACGGGCCACCTGGCTCCTGTGCGCTGCTTGCTATACTCTCCGGCGCACGCGCTTGCCCACCGCGGACGCGGACTGCGCCTGCGCCCCTGAACCTGCACTCGTAGCTCAGTTGGATAGAGCGGCCCCCTCCTAAGGGGCAGGCCACTGGTTCGAATCCAGTCGAGTGCACCACATACAGAACAGCAGAACCTCCCACCATCCGGCTGGGAGGTTCTGCTGTTTGATGTTGCAGCGGTGGAACCGGGCCGGGACTGGCCTGCCCTTACATACCCAGCAACTGCCGGTACCCGGCCACGATGCTGCCGCCCCAGATCAGTGCCACCACGGCGCCCAGCGCCAGGTAAGGGCCGAACTTGACGCGGTTCTCGCGCCGCAGGGCGAGCCCCACCACGCCCAGCACGGCTCCGGCGAACACGGCGATCACCAGCGCCACCAGCAGGCGCTCCCAGCCCAGGAAGGCCCCGATCACGGCGGCCAGCTTCACGTCGCCGAATCCCATGGCGCTGGCGTCGTAGGGTTCGTCTGCCGCGTCGGCCTCGGTGCCGGGCCGGTGCCTCCACCACCAGTACAGACCCGCGACCAGCGAGACGGCGCCCGCCGCCGCCAGCGATCCCTGCACCATCAGAATCAGGCCGGGGCCGATGCCGGCGCTGCCGATGACGACGCTCAGGAGCAGGCCGCCCAGGGTCAGCAGCTCGGGCACGCGCACCACCCGGCGCGCGAGCAGGTTGGCTCCTGCCGAGAGCAGGCCCACTCCCGCACCCCACCACGGACCCAGCCACGCTCCGGCAAGCAGGCCCAGGCTGATCTGCTGAAAGCCGATGGGGTACTCGGGATACTCCCGCTCGCGCAGGCGCCGCAGCACCCACGAGCCGTATTGGTTGATGGCGACCAGCAGTCCGGCTCCGAGCAGCGCTCCGTTCACGGAGGCCGCAAGGTCGGGCAGACCGCTCACGCCGGCACGGGTGTTCAGCACCCCGAACAGCAGTCCCAGCGCCACGCCGGGCAGCGTGAGCTCATCGGGAATGGTGTAGGTGTCGAGGTCAATGGCGCTGCCCACCAGCAGCAGCGTGAACAGCACCATCAGGCCCAGCGCGCCCGCTCCGTACACGGTGAGGGGAAACAGCGCCGCGATGGTGGCGTAGCCCAGGCCAGTCAGGGCTTCCACCACCGGATACCGGGACTTGATGGGGGCGCGGCAGTAGCGGCATTTTCCGCCCAGCGACAGCCAGGAGAACAGGGGCACCAGATCGGTGGCCCCCAGCCGGTGGTCACAGCCGGGGCAGTGACTGGGCGGAAAGGCGATGTTCTCGCCGCGGGGCAGCCGCCAGATCAGCACATTCGAGAACGAGCCCACCAGCAGGCCGAACACCCCGGCGAACACCACCAGCAACAGGTCGAGACTCACGTGCGGAGTCTAAGCGTCCCTTCCTTACAAATTTGCCTCTGCGCGCCTGCGGCTCCGGAGGCTTCCTGAGCCCGCAAACCGCGGCCCCAGATACCCCGAACCGCGCCGAACACCGTCAGGGAGGGTGTCCAGGAATCCACACCAATCCGCTCGACTTTAGCTCCCGGAATGGGTAAAATGGGCAGGTAAGTAGGAATCATTCTCAAATAGAAGTGCCATCACAAGGAGTCACATGACCACAGCAGATCCGTCCAGCCAGCCCCACCAGATCGAGATTCGCAACCTGCACGCCTCCGTGGGCGACCTGCCCATCCTCAAGGGCATCAACCTGACCATTCCGCGCGGCGAACTGCACGCCGTGATGGGCCCGAACGGCAACGGCAAGAGCACGCTGGCCAAGGTCATCGTGGGCGATCCCGAGTACACCGTCACCGAGGGCGAGGTTCTTGTGGACGGCCAGAACATCCTGGAAATGGAACCCGACGAGCGCGCGCGCCTGGGCGTGTTCCTGGCATTCCAGTACCCGGTCGAGATTCCCGGCGTGACCATCGCCAACTTCCTGCGCCTGGCCATGCAGGCCCGCAAGGCCGAGGGCGAAGAGGTCAGCTTCACCGAGTTCTACGGCAAGCTCCAGAGTGCCCTGAAGACCCTGGAGTGGGACGAGAGCATCGTCGAGCGCTACCTGAACGCGGGTTTCTCGGGCGGTGAGAAGAAGCGCAACGAGATTTTGCAGATGCTGATGCTGGAGCCCAACTACATCATCATGGACGAAACCGACAGCGGTCTGGACGTCGACGCCCTGAAGATCGTCTCCAAGGGCGTGAACTCCATGCGCGGCGAGAACCTCGGCGGCCTGATCATCACCCACTACCAGCGCCTGCTGGACTACATCGTGCCGGACCGGGTCCACATCATCGTGGACGGCAAGGTCGTGCAGAGCGGCGGCCCCGAACTGGCCCAGAAGCTGGATACCGAAGGCTACGACTGGGTCAAGGAACTGGCGCTGGCGTAAGTCGGCCGGGGGAGGGTGGGCCAGTTCCCTGAGGTCCTCCCACTCCCTGGCGTTTCGCCCTTTTCGCCCCCCGAGCACCCCCGAGGAGTACCCCATGACCATCAATCCCGAAGTCAAAGACATCAACAACGGCTACGAATACGGCTGGAGCAACCCCGAGAAGTACGCCATCAAGGCCCCCAAGGGCCTGCGGCGCGACGTGGTCGAGATGATCTCCAAGGCCAAGGACGAGCCGCAGTGGATGCTCGATTTCCGCCTCAAGGCGCTGGACATCTTCAACTCCAAGCCCATGCCCGAATGGGGCGCGGACCTGTCGGGTCTGAACCTTGACGAGATCTACTACTACATCAAGCCCGAGGGCATGAACGCCCGTTCCTGGGACGACGTGCCCGAGGACGTGAAGAACACCTTCGAGCGCCTGGGCATCCCCGAGGCCGAACGCGCCGCCCTGGCCGGGGTGGGCGCACAGTACGAATCCGAGATGGTGTACCACAACCTCAAAGAGGAGTGGGAAAAGCTGGGCGTGGTCTTCCTGAGCATCGAAGACGGCCTCAAGGAATACCCCGAGCTCTTCCGCGAGCACTTTGCCACCATCGTGCCGCCCGAGGACAACAAGTTCGCGGCCATCAACAGCGCGGTCTGGAGCGGCGGTTCTTTCGTGTACGTGCCCAAGGGCGTCAAGGTGGACATTCCCCTGCAGACGTACTTCCGCATCAACGCCGAGAGCAGCGGTCAGTTCGAGCGCACCCTGATCATCATTGACGAGGGCGCGCAGGCGCACTACATCGAGGGCTGCACCGCCCCGGCGTACAGCTCCGATTCCTTCCACTCCGGCGTGATCGAGATCGTGGTCAAGGAGGGGGCGCGTTTCCGCTACTCCACCATCCAGAACTGGAGCCACAACGTCTACAACCTCGTGACCCAGCGCGCCGCCGTGTACGGCAACGGCGTGATGGAGTGGGTGGACGGCAACCTGGGCAGCAAGGTCACCATGAAGTACCCCGCGTGCTACCTGCTCGAAGAAGGTGCGCGCGGCGAGGTCCTGAGCATCGCGATGGCCGGGCGCGGACAGCACCAGGACGCCGGGGCCAAGATCGTTCACTTTGCGGCGAACACCAGCGGCTCGATTGTTTCCAAGTCCATCTCCAAGGACTCGGGCCGCAGCAGCTACCGGGGTCTGGTCAAGATCTACGAGGGTGCGCGCAACGCCAAGACCAACGTGGAATGCGACGCCCTGCTGCTTGACGAGGAAGCCCGCACCGACACCTACCCGTACATCGAGATCGAGGAAAAGACCGCCCGGGTGGGCCACGAAGCCACCGTGTCCAAGATCAACGACGAGCAGATCCTGTACCTGCAAAGCCGTGGTCTGAGCGAGGACCAGGCGGCGGGCCTGATCGTGCGCGGCTTTATCGAGCCCATCGCCAAGGAGCTGCCGCTGGAATACGCGGTGGAACTCAACCGTCTGATCGAGCTGGAAATGGAAGGCTCCGTCGGCTGAGGTCCAGGGTGCCTGTCCGGAGCCCCTCCTGAGCGGAGCCCCGCTTCTGGAACGCACTGTTTCTGAAGCGGAGGCCACGTCCCGGGGTGGGGCACACCGGGTGCCCACAGGCACATGGTGGGCCTGCGTCTGCCGGGCTGCCCCGAAGTTTGAACGGCCTGAAAGGTGCCGTGAGGAGCTGGTTTGAAACTCAACCACATCAATCTGGGCGTGACCGACGTGCCCGCCACTGTGGAACTGTTCCAGACCTACTTCGGGCTGCGTCCGGCGGGCGGGGGCATGCCCCTGAACGAGCGGATGGCCTTTTTGCGTGACGACGCCGGTTCGCTCATCTCCGTGTTCAAGGCCAGCGACGTGACCTACCCCAGGGTCTTTCACATCGGCTTCCTGCAAGACACGCCCGAGCAGGTGCGGGCCATCTACCAGCAGCTCACGGACGGTGGCTATAGCATCCCGCCTCCCAGCGAGAACCATGGGCGGCTGACCTTTTACTTCGATACACCGGGCGGCTTCGTGGTGGAAGTCGAATCCTTCCTCGGCTGACCCCGCCCTCTCTCCCCCTTTCGGAGATCCCATGACACAACCCCTCAATGAACATCTCTCCGCCCACACCGGCCCCGAGTGGCTGACCGCCAAGCGCAAGCAGAGCTTTGACCTGTTCGACAGCCTCGAAGTGCCGCACAGCGGCGTGGAAGCCTGGAAATACACCCAGGTGGAAATTGACTTTGGCAAGCTGCGCCCCCACCCCAAACGCGACGTGGTGTCCGACGTGTCGCAGCTGCCCGACAGCGTGCAAAAGCGCCTGCAGGGCACCGACGTGGGCGCCTTCCTGGTGCTTGACGGGCCGGATGTGGTGTACCGCACCGAACTGCCGGCCGAACTGACCGCCAAGGGCGTGATCTTCACCGATCTCAAGACGGCGGTGGAACAGCACGCCGACAAGGTGCAGCAGTACCTCTACAGCGTGGTGCCCGCTGAAGTGCCCGACGACACCACCATCGCCGCCCCCGGCACCACGCCGAGCAAGTCGCCCGACCCCAGCGAGGGCAAGTTCTCCGCGCTGGCGGCCGCGCTGTGGAGCAACGGCGCGTTCGTGTACGTGCCGCGCGGCGTGGAGGTGGAGCTGCCGCTGGGCTCCTTCCGCGTGATGAGCGAGGCCGGCACCTTCACGGCGACCCGAACGCTGGTGGTGGCCGAGGAGAACGCGCAGGTTACCTTCATTGACGAGCAGGACTCCGAGGAACTGCCCGGCACCTACGCGATCGGCGCGGTGGAACTCGTCGTGAAGGACGGCGCACGTCTGCGCTACGTGTCCATCCAGAACTGGGGCAAGGGGGTGACCCACATCCAGCGCCAGCGCGGGGACGTGGCCAAGGACGCGACCCTGAACAGCTTGGTCGTGACGATGGGCGGCACGCTCTCGCGCACCGAGATGCAGAGCTATCTGCGCGGCCAGGGGTCGAGCAGCGAGATGCTCGCGCTGTACTTCGCCAACGAGGACCAGCACTTCGACCATTACACCCTGCAGCACCACGCCGCGCCGAACGCCTACAGCGATCTGCTGTACAAGGGCGTGGGCGACGATCAGGCCGTGGGCGTGTTCTCAGGCATGATCAAGGTGGATCTGGGTGCCCAGAAGACCGATGCGTACCAGAAGCACCGCACCCTGATGCTGTCCAGCGAGGCCCGCAACTTCAGCGTGCCGCAGCTGGAGATCAACGCCAACGACGTGCGCTGCTCCCACGGCTCGACCACCGGCCCGGTGGACGCCGAGTCCATGTTCTACTTGGGATCGCGCGGCATCCGGCGGGAGCTGGCCGAGAAGATGCTCGTCACAGCCTTCCTGGAAGACGTTCTGGGGCGTGTGCCGCTGCAGAGCGTCGTGAAGTACATCGAGGGCATCATCGCCGAGAAGGTGGGCGCCGCCTGAGCCCCCACGCTTAACCGCGCCGACGGACTGCGCCGCCAGCCTTGCTTCATGGAGCTGGTGGCGCCTGTGTTTTAAAACCCCAGGGGGAGGAGTTCAGGGGTCAGGCCGGTTCCTGGTTCCATCCGGGCACCCGTTTAATGCGTTCCCGCGCCGCCACCACATCCGTATGTTCCGGTCGGCACACATCTCAGTCCCGACCCCCAGCGTAGGCCCCGATCACCAGCAGGTCGGGGCTGGCGCCGTCGTTGCGGTGTCCCGTTCCAGCCGGGAGCAGAACAACGTCACCGCTTGTCAGGTGCAGCGACGTGCCCCCCTCGCCGCCCAGGGTCACCCGGACCTGACCGCGTACCACCACCAGCACCTCGTGGGCAGTGGAGTGGTAATGGTGAAAGGCATAGATGCCGTTGCGCCAGGCCCCGGTCCAGCCGCGTGCAGCCAGATACTCCTCGATCTGGTCGGGGCTATGTTCCGCCAGCGCGGCGCGGTACAGCACGGCGGGCCGGGAGTTGTTGGGCACCACACCGCCGGCAGGCAGCGTCAGCTGTTCTGGAACACGTGCGGCCATCTGGATAGGGTACCGATAGCAAAGAGGCGCCCGGATGAAGGCGGCTTTCAGGACTGAAGATACCCGGCGGTCAGTTGCCGGGCAGGGCCTGGGCCATCTGCAGGTATGTGGCAACCACCGGCTCGATGCTGGCCGCGTAGGCCAGCATCTGGGCATCCTGGCCGAAGGTGAGGTGGGTCCTGATCAGATGCAGGGAGGGTCGTCTGACCTTCTTGTACTCAGCGTCAAAAGCGGCCCCGGACAGGGTGGCGAGCTTGTTTCCGAGCAGGCGGGATGCCGACGGTGGCGAACCTGGACCCGGCTGCCGTCGCAGTGTCCTGCCCACTTTCTGGCTAGCATGGGCCATGGGTCTGGGTCTTCATCCGGGATTGCGTTCGCGTGGCCGCCGTTGCATCAAACAGGACGGTCATGCGGGGCGCTAGGGGACTGGCGCTGCTCGTCGGGGCGGTGGGCCTGGGCCTGCTGCTGGCCGGATGCTCGGAGGTCCGCTACCTGGCACAGGCGGCCGGCGGGCAGCTGGACCTGCTGCGCCGGGCCCGGCCGGTGGCGGAGGTGCTCGCCGACCCCACCACCGACGCCGGGGTGCGCCGCAAGCTGCAGCTCGCTTCGGATGTGCGGGCGTTTGCCCTGCACGACCTGGGCCTGCCCGACCACGGCTCCTTTCAGAAGTATGTGGACGTGGGGCGACCCGCGGTGGTCTGGAACGTCTTTTCTGCTGCGCCCGACAGCATCCAGCTGCAAACCTCCTGCTTTCCCATTGCGGGTTGTGTGGGCTACCGGGGCTACTTCCATGAGGCAGACGCGCGGGCCTACGCCGATCAGCGCCGCGCCGCCGGCGACGACGTGAGCGTGGGAGGCGTCAGTGCCTACAGCACGCTGGGATACCTCAATGACCCGGTGCTGTCCACCATGCTCGCTGCCTCCGACGCCACCGTGATCCGCACGGTCATTCATGAGCTGGCCCATCCAGCGCTGTACGTCAAGGACGACACCGTATTTAACGAGTCCTTTGCCACGGCGGTGGAGGAGGCGGGTATGCGCCGCTGGCTGGCCGCGCACGGCACCCCCGGGTTGCGGGAGGCCGACCGGCTGGCCCAGCACCGCGCGGGGGGGTTCGAGGCGCTGTTGCTGCAGACCCGCGGCGAGCTGGAAGCCCTGTACGCCCGGTCCCTGCCCGCCCCGGAGGTCCAGACCCGCAAGGCAGCCATTCTGGCCGACCTGAACACCCGCTACGTGGCCCTCAAAGACAGCTGGGGCGGCTACTCGGGTTACGACGGCTGGTTTGCGCGGGGAGCGAACAATGCCTCGCTGGGGGCGGTGGCGGCCTACGCAACCCTGGTACCGGAGTTTCTGGCACTGTTGGACCGCCACGGGGGGAACATTCCCGCTTTTGTCGAGGCGGCCCGGGCATGTGCCGCACAGTCCGCCGCACAGCGGGCCTCGTGTCTGCGCGGGGAATAACTGCCCCCGCCGTTCATCTCACCCGGGTCCGCACACCTGCCTTCTAGGCCGTGCTGCTCGGGGCCGTGACGCCCGTATCTGAACATGTTCGGGTTCTCCGCCGCCGGATACACCGGGCAGCCGGGAGCGCCGCGTCCGCACAGGGAATTGCGGCCGGTCTTCCCCGGTCTGCACCGGTTTCCCGGACAATTCACTTTCCCCGCGGTTACGCCCGGGCCGCCAGCGCCGCGCGCGCCTCGGCTTCCTCGTTCCACGGCAGGGTCTCGTCGGTGCGTTCCAGGGTATCTTCTGGCCCCTTGCCGGCCAGCAACACGGTGTCGCCGGGCCGCGCGGCCGCGACGATGTGCCGGATGGCCTCGCGCCGGTCGCCGATGGAGGTGAAGTTGTCCCGCCCCGCTTCCCGCGCGCCCCTTTCCATCTCGGCGAGGATGTCGGCCAGCGGCGTTTCGCGGTGGTCCTCCTCGGTGAAGACGGCGTGGTCGGCCAGCCGGGTCGCCACCTCTCCCAGCGGCGCACGCTTGCCCGGATCGCGCCGGCCCCCGGCCGAGCCGATCAACACCCACAGGCGGCCCGGGGTGGTGGCCCGCAGCATCTCCAGCACTTTTTCCAGGCTCGGCGGCGTGTGCGCGAAATCCACGATGACGCGCGGAGCGTCGGCGCCCGCTGCTACCCGCTCCATGCGCCCCGGGACGCCCCGGAACGCTGCCAGCCCGGCGAGCAGCTGTTCCAGCGTGGCTCCGCACCACGACGCTGCCGCCAGAGCAGCCAGCGCGTTCGCCACATTGAAGCGCCCGATCATGGGCAGATGGGCGTCTGCCTCCCCCTGGGGCGAGTGCAGGCGAAAGTGCAGCCCGTCCGCCGTCTCGCGGACCCCGGTGGCCCGCCACCCGGCTTCGGCGCCCGCAGCGCTGTAGGTCGTTTCCTGCGGAGCGACGCCGCGCAGCTGCGCCGTCCACGGATCGTCCGCGTTCAGCACGGCGAAGGGAGCGCGCTCGATCAGGCGCCGCTTGTCCGCGAAGTAGCGGTCCAGCGTGCCGTGAAAGTCCAGATGCTCGGCGCTGAGGTGGGTCCAGACCGCCACATCCCAGGCCACGCCGCGCACCCGGTCCAGCGCGAGGGCGTGGCTGCTCGCTTCCAGCACCGCTGCCCGAGCGCCGGCCGTGACCATCTCGCGCAGGGTCGCCTGCACCTGCGGGGCCTCGGGCGTCGTGAAGTGGGCGGGAAAGTGGCGCAGTTCGCCGTCGGGCAGCTCGTAGCCCACGGTGCTGAGCAGACCGGTGGGCAGGCCCGATGCGCGCAACAGATGGCGGGTCAGCCACGCGGTGGTCGTCTTGCCGTCGGTGCCGGTGATGCCCACCACGCGCAGCTCCCGGCTGGGGTGCTGTTCCAGCGCCGCGGCCGCGTCGGCCAGAGCCGCGCGCGCGTCGGGCACGGTCAGGTAGGGGAGCGCCGCGGTCTGTCCGTCCGCCATTCCCTCGCCGATCACGGCAACCGCGCCCCGCTGCGCCACGTCGCTCAGGAAACTGTGGCCGTCAAAGCGCGCTCCGCGAATCGCCACGAACACGAAGCCCGGTTCGACCCAGGCGGCGTTGTGGGTCACGCCGCGCACCGGCAGGTCGGGCAGGGTGGAGCCCGGGGTGGGGGAGACGTTCAGGGCGGCGGCGAGGGCGGGCAGGCGCATGCCCAGGAGAGTAGCAGCCCACGTGAAAAGCCCCCGCTGAATCTGGCGGGGGCCTGGGTGTTGCCGTGGTGTTTGCGGGGAGGAGCCTACAGCGAGATCAGGAAGGGATCTTCCAGCGCCTCGGCGATGAAGCGCACGAAGCGGGCCGCGTCCGCGCCGTCAATCAGACGGTGGTCGTACGTGAGGCTCAGGGGCAGCATGTTGCGCGGCTCGAACTCGCCCTTCTCGCGGTTCCACACCGGCTCCATGCCGCCGCGCGAGACGCCCAGAATGGCCACCTCGGGGCTGTTCACGATGGGCGTAAAGGCGTGGCCGCCGATGCCGCCCAGGTTGGAGATGGTAAAGGTCGCGCCCTGCATCTCGTCGGGTTTGAGCTTGCGCTCGCGGGCCCGGCCGGCCAGCTCACTCAGCTCCAGCACGAGTTCGGTGATGCTCTTGCGGTCGGCGTCCTTGACCACGGGGACCAGCAGCCCCACCGGGGTGTCTACCGCCACGCCGATGTTCACATAGTTCTTGAACACGACCTGCTCGGCGGCCAGGTCCAGGCTCGCGCCGAACTTGGGGAACTGGCGCAGGGCGTTCGCCACGACCTTCATCAGGATGTGGGTCATGGTGAGCTTGCCGCCCGCCTTTTCCACCCGCGCGCCGAAGCGTTTGCGGGTTTCTTCCATGGCGGTCACGTCTGCCTTGTCAAAGTGGGTGACCATCGGGATGGTGGACCACGAGGCGGTCATGGAGCGCACGGTGGCCTTGCGGATGCCGGACATGTCCTCGCGCTGGACCGTACCCCACTTCTCGAAATTGGGCAGCGGAGCCGTCCCCGCCGGGGCCGGAGCTGTGGCTGGAGCGGCTCCGGCTGCGGCAGGCGGCTGGGTGGGCGTTCCGGCGCTGCGGCGCACGTCCTCCTCGCTGATGCGGCCGGCGATGCCGCTGCCGTGAACGTCGTGGATGTCCACGCCGATCTCGCGCGCCAGCCGCCTCACGCTGGGCGCGGCGGGCACCACCGTGCGCCCATCGAAGGTCTGGGTGTTGTAGGGGCGCTGCGCGCCGGGCGCCTGGGTGGTGGCCCCGGCCGCGGCGGGCAGTCCGTCGTGGGCGTGGCCCGCAGCGGTTTGTGGCGCCGGCTGCGCCTTCTGGGCGGCCTGCTGTCCCTGGGCGACCCTCTGGGCCGTCCCGGCATCTGCGGCGGTGGCGCTGGACTCCGTCGCCGCCGCTTCGTTGCCCCCGCCCTGGGCCGGACTCCCGCCCAGCGTGAGGATGGTGCCGCCCACCTTCACGGTGTCGCCCACCCCCACCGCAATGCTCTGCACCGTACCGCCCGCGCCCGCAGGCACCTCGATGACGGCCTTGTCGGTCTCGATCTCGATGACCGGGTCCCCTTCCTTGATGGTGTCGCCCACCTTGACGAGCACGGTGACCACCGTGCCCTGCTCGATGTTGTCGCCCACGTCCGGCAGGGTCACGGGAGTGCTGCCCCCGGCGGCAGGAGCCGGCGCGCTGGGTTGCGGCTGTTCGGGAGCCTGGGGCGCCGCGGCTGCCGGTATGGACGCCTTCTGTTCGGGCGCAGCCTGCTCGGATGCCGGAGCCTGGCCTTCACCGCCCAGGGTCAGGATTACGCCGCCCACGTTCACGGTGTCGCCCACGCTGACCTTGATATCCTCCACCGTGCCGCCGGCGCCCGCAGGCACCTCGATGACGGCCTTGTCGGTCTCGATCTCGATGATCGGGTCGCCCTCATTGATGGTGTCGCCGGCCTTGACGAGCACGGTCACAACGGTTCCTTTCTCGATGTTGTCCCCCACGTCGGGGAGTTTCAGTTCTGTCGCCATGGAAGGCTCCTTGGTAGAGATGGTGATGGAAGGTGGTCCAGGGCGGAGGGGCGGAACTTGTGTTCCCTCCCCACCCACCGTTGGGGGTCAGCGCAGCACGGGTGCGTCGCGTTCGGGGTCAATGCCCAGATCGGCGATGGCCTTGGCCACCACCTCGCCCCGGACCTTGCCGTCCCGCTGCAGGGCGTACAGCGTCGCCAGAACAACGTGCCGGGCATCCACCTCGAAGAAGTCGCGCAGTTCCTCGCGCGCCTCGCTGCGCCCGAAGCCGTCGGTGCCCAGGGTCCACAGCTTGCGGTCCAGGTGTCCGTTCAGGCCGTCCGCCCCCAGCTTGATGTAATCCGAGACGCTGATCAGCACGCCGGGGGCGTTCTGCACCGTGAGCTGTGAGGCGAGGTAGCTTTCTTTCGGCTTGTCCTGTGGATGCAGCATGTTGTGGCGCTGGGTGAGCAGGGCGTCCTGATGCAGCTCCTTGTAGCTGGTGACGCTCCACAGGTCGGCGGCGACTCCGTAGCCCTCGAGCATCCCGACGGCCTCCTGCGCCGCGCCCATCGCCGGGCCGCTGGCGAGCAGCTGGGCACGCAGCTTGGCCTTCTTGTTCGGGCTGCGCTGGAACAGATACATGCCCTTGATAATGCCGTCGTGGATTTCCTGATGGCTGCGGCCATCGTCGGGCATGGGGGGCTGCACCTCGTTCTCGTTGTCCACCGTGACGTAATAGAACTCGTCGATGCCGTCCACGTACATGCGCTGGATGCCGCTCTCGATGATCACGGCCAGTTCATAGGCAAAGGCCGGGTCATAGACCTTGAGGTTGGGCACCACGTACGCCTGCAGCAGGCTGTTGCCGTCCTGATGTTGCAGACCCTCGCCGGCCAGGGTCGTGCGCCCGGCGGTCGCTCCGAGCAGGAAGCCGCGCGCGCGCTGATCGGCGGCGGCCCACACTAGATCGCCCACCCGCTGCATGCCAAACATCGAGTAGAACACATAGAAGGGAATGGTCGGCACGCCGTGGTTGGCGTAGCTCGTCGCGGCGGCGATCCACGACGCCATCGCGCCGTCCTCGGTGATACCTTCTTCCAGCATCTGGCCGTCAATGCTTTCCTTGTAGGCCATCAGCGAGCCGCTGTCGACCGGCGTGTAGGTCTGCCCGCGCGGACTGTAGATGCCGATGCGCGGCACGAGGGCGTCCATGCCGAAGGTGCGGGCCTCGTCGGGCACGATGGGCACGATCAGCTTGCCGATTTCCTTGTCGCGCAGCAGCTTGCTCATGATCGACACGGCGGCCATGGTCGTGCTGACCGCACGGCCCTTGCTGCCCGCCGCGAATTCCTCGTAGAACTCGCCGTCGGGGATGCTCGGGTGCGGGTACTCCACCCGGCGCTCGGGAATGAATCCGCCCAGCGCGGCGCGGCGCTCCCTAGTGTAGGCCACCTCCGGGCTGTCCTCGCCGGGATGGTAGTACTCGAGATGCTCGACCTGCTCGTCGCTCAGCGGCAGTTCCAGGGCGTCACGCAGGTTCTTCAGGCTCTCGAAGTCCAGCTTCTTGACTTGGTGGGCCACGTTGCGGGCCTGCGCGCTCTCGCCCAGGCCGTAGCCCTTGACGGTGCGCGGAATGATGATGGTGGGGCTGCCCTTATGCTCGGTGGCGGCCTTGTACGCCGCGTAGATCTTGTGGACATCGTGGCCGCCGCGGTTGAGCAGCTCCAGATCGGCGTCGCTCCAGCCGTCGATCAGGGCGCGCAGCTCGGGGGTGTTGAAGAACTTCTCGCGCAGCTCCTTGCCCCCAAAGGCCGCGTAGCGCTGCGACTCGCCGTCCACCAGCAGCTCGAAGCGCTTGACGATCTCGCCGTTGTAATCCTTTTCCAGCAGCTCGTCCCACTTGCCGTCCCAGATCACCTTGATGACGTTCCAGCCCGCGCCCCGGAACAGCGCCTCGAACTCCTGAATCACCTTGGAGTTGGCGCGCACCGGACCGTCCAGACGCTGCAGGTTGGCGTTCAGCACGAAGATCAGGTTGTCGAGGTTCTCGTAGGCTGCGAAGCGGATCGCGCCGATGCTCTGCGGCTCGTCCATCTCGCCGTCGCCCAGGAAGGCCCACACGCGGGCGTCGCCCTTGGGCTTCAGGCCCCGGTTTTCCAGGTACTTGATAAAGCGGGCCTGATAGATCGCCTGGATCGGTCCCAGCCCCATGCTCACGGTGGGAAATTCCCAGTAGTCGGGCATCAGCCACGGGTGGGGGTAGCTGCTCAGGCCCGGACCCTCTTTGCTCAGCTCGCGGCGAAAGCGGTTCATGCGGGCCTCGTCAAAACGGCCCTCCAAGAACGAACGCGCGTACACGCCGGGGCTGGCGTGGCCCTGGTAGAACACCAGGTCGCGGTCCTGCCCGGCTTCCTGCCCGCGGAAGAAGTGGTTGAAGCCCACCTCCAGCAGCTCGGCGGCCGAGGCGTAGGTGCTGAGGTGGCCGCCGATGCCGTCGGACTGCTTGTTGGCGCGCACGACCATCGCCACGGCGTTCCAGCGGATGATGTTGCGGATCTTGCGCTCCATCGCTACGTCGCCGGGGTACTCGGGCTGCGCCTCGACATCAATGGTGTTGATGTACGGGGTGTTCTGCTTGAACTCAATGGGTGCGCCGTGAAAGTAGGCGTAGTGGTCGAGTTCCTCCAGCAACTGCGCGGCGCGGTTGTCGCCGGCGTCGGCGAACACGTAGGCCAGCGAATCCAGCCATTCCTGCGTCTCCACGCTGTTCAGCGACTCGCGCTCCTGGGGGGGCAGCCCCGCACGCGGCGGGCGGTTGGGCGGCGGTTTTGTCATACCGTGCAGTGTATGCCCGCCCCTTCCACACTTCCAACAGGATGTTATGAAGGGATTGACCACGCACAGGCGTGAATCTGTCAAGCTGAACGGCACATGGAGCTGCGTCACCTGCGTCACTTCGTCGCGCTGGCCGAGGAGGAGCATTTCGGGCGGGCCGCCGAGCGCGTCTTTGTGGTTCAGCAGGCCCTGAGCAACAGCGTGCGCAATCTGGAAGAGGAGGTCGGCGTGCCGCTGGTGCTGCGGACCACCCGGCGGGTGCAGCTGACCCCGGCGGGCCAGGAATTTCTGGTGGGCGCCCGCGAGACGCTCTCGCTTGCGGCCCAGACGGTGGAACGGGCCCGCCGCGCCGCGCGGGGCGAGGTGGGCCGCCTGACCGTGGGCTTTGTCAGCGGGCTGGCCTTTGGCGGGCTGCCCGAGATCGTGCGCCGCTTCCGCGAGCTGTACCCGAACGTCAGCGTGGACCTGCGCGAGCTGACCGCCCAGGAGCAGGAGGCGGGGCTGCGCGGCGGCACCATCGACATCGGGCTGATGCTGCTGCCGGTGCGGGCCCCCAACCTGGATTCGCGGCCCCTGTGGCAGCAACCCCTGGTGGCGGCTCTGCCCGCCGGCCACCCGCTGGCCCGCAAACGCCGCCTGCGCATTGCGGACCTCGCCCCCGAACCGTTCGTGTTCTTTCCCCGGCAGCTGCGCGCCACCTACTTTGATCAGGTGATGCGCTGGTGCGCCTCGGCCGGCTTTACCCCCAATGTCGTGCAGGAGGCCATCGAGATTCCCACCCTGCTGTCGCTGGTCGCGGCGGGCGTGGGGGTGTTCCTGCCCATCGAGTTCTTCAGCCGGCTGTCGTTGCCGGGCGTGGTCTACCGTCCGCTGGAGGACGCCCCGGTGGTGGAGATCGTGGCGGTGTGGCGGCGCGACGAGGGACGCAATCCGGTGGTGCGGGCCTTTCTGGGAGTGGCGGGCGAGATGCTGGGCCGGCAGGAACCGGAGCGGGCGTAACAGCCCCGCCCCGGCGGCAGGAGACCAGGAGGGCCGGGCCTCCCTGAAGGTTCTGTATACGTCATCTGACCTAGCACGCTCTTCTGTCCAGGGCGTAAACTGAAGGGTGCGTTCAGAGTTCAGCCGTCCCATTTGCTCGAGCCTTCCTGGAGGGTATGCATGCTCAAGGTGAAATCCGACTTCACGCCGTCCGGCGATCAGCCCACTGCCATCCGCTCCCTGGTGGGCGGCCTGGAGTCCGGCCTGAGGTTCCAGACCCTGCTGGGAGCCACGGGCACCGGCAAGACCTACAGCATGGCCAAGGTGATCGAGGAAACCCAGCGCCCGGCGCTGATCATGGCCCCCAACAAGATCCTGACCGCGCAGCTCGCCTCGGAGTTCCGCGAGTTCTTCCCGGACGCGGCCGTCGAGTTCTTCATCTCCTACTACGATTACTACCAGCCGGAGGCCTACGTGCCGGGCAAGGACCTGTTCATCGAGAAGGATGCGTCGGTGAACCAGGAGATCGAGCGCCTGCGCCATTCCACCACCCGCAGCCTGCTGACCCGGCGCGACACCATCGTGGTGGCCTCGGTGTCGTGCATCTACGGACTGGGCGATCCCAAGGAATACACCGCCCTGAACCTGATTCTCAAGAAGGGCGAGGCGGTGGGCCGCGACGAGATCCTGGGACGCCTCGTGAACATGCAGTACGAGCGCAACGACATCGAGATGATGCCGGGCCGTTTCCGGGTCAAGGGCGAGATGATCGAGGTCTGGCCCGCCTACGACGAGCAGCCGCTGCGCATCGAACTCTGGGGCGACGACGTGGAGCGCGTCAGCGTGGTGCATCCGCTGACCGGCGACCGTCTCGCCGAACTTGATGCCACGGTGGTGTATCCGGCCAAGCACTATGTCTCCAGCGCGGGCAACATCGAGCGCGCCATCGTGACCATTCAGGAGGAACTCGAACAGCGCCTGGAGTACTTCAAATCCACCGGCAAGCTGCTTGAGGCCCAGCGCCTCAAGGAACGCACCCTGTACGACCTGGAGATGCTCAAGGTGCTCGGCTACTGCTCGGGCATCGAGAACTACTCGCGCCACATCGACGGGCGCGCGCCGGGCATGACGCCGTACACCATGCTCGACTACTTCAACGACGACTTCGTGACCTTCATTGACGAGTCGCACGTGACCGTGCCGCAGATCGGCGGAATGGCGAACGGCGACCGCGCCCGCAAACAGACGCTGGTGGATTACGGCTTCCGGCTGCCCTCGGCCATGGACAACCGTCCCCTGAACTTCGATGAGTTCATGTCCAAGACCGGGCAGGTCGTGTTCGTCTCGGCCACGCCGGGCCCTTTCGAGCGTGAGGTCAGCGACGGCGTGGCCGACCAGATCATCCGCCCCACTGGCCTGATCGACCCACCCGTGACGGTGCGGCCCATCCAGGGCCAGATCGAGGACCTGCTGGGGCGCGTGCGGCAGCGCGCCGGCATCGGCGAGCGCACCCTGGTCACCACCCTGACCAAGCGCATGTCCGAGGACCTGACCGAGTACTTGCTGGAAAAAGGCGTGCGGGCGCGGTACATGCACTCGGACATTGACTCGGTCGAGCGTCAGGTGATCATCCGCGACCTGAGGCTGGGCCACTATGACGTGCTCGTGGGCATCAACCTGCTGCGCGAGGGCCTGGACCTGCCCGAGGTCTCGCTGGTCGCCATTCTGGACGCCGACAAGCCCGGCTTCCTGCGCTCCGAGCGCGCCCTGATCCAGACCATCGGGCGCGCCGCCCGCAACGTCAACGGCGAGGTGATCCTGTACGGCGACACCGTTACACCCGCCATGCGTTTTGCCATGGAGGAGACGAGCCGCCGCCGCGAGAAGCAGGTGGCCTACAACGAGGAACACGGCATCACGCCTACCACCATCATCAAGGGGGTGCGCAACGTGATTCGCGGTGAGGAACAACCCGAGGAGGTGGGCAGTGCCAGCGTGGGCAACGACCGTGACGCCCTGAGCGCGCAACTCACCGATCTGGAACTCGACA
Source organism: Deinococcus aerophilus (assembly GCF_014647075.1). Classification (NCBI taxonomy): domain Bacteria; kingdom Thermotogati; phylum Deinococcota; class Deinococci; order Deinococcales; family Deinococcaceae; genus Deinococcus; species Deinococcus aerophilus. The sequence continues at coordinate 78,872 of NZ_BMOM01000014.1, forward strand.
TGTGGCAGGCGTCCGAGGATCTGGACTTCGAGCGGGCCGCCAGCCTGCGCGACCAGATCCGCGCCATCGAGGCCAAGCTGCAGGGCAAGGAGTTCAAGCAGGCGACCGTGCCCGGTCAGAAGGTCCGCAGCCGGGGCCGCCGCTGATCGCCCTGCTGTTCAGGCAAGCAAACAGATTGGCAAAGAGGAGCCGCCTTCCCAGAACCGGGGGGCGGCTTTTCTCCTGAAGTTTCTCCTGAAGGCTCGCGGTTGAGGGCCCGTGGGTGTTCGCGCGGTCACGCCAGGCACTCAGTTCAGCATTTTCCGGGGCCCTTCCGGATCCTCTTCCGGGCGCTGCAGCGGCAGGATCAGGTTTGCCACGATGCCCACCACGGCGGCCAGCGCCATGCCCGAGAGGTTCAGGGTGGTGCCCCCCACCATCACCGGGAAGGTCGCGCCGCCCAGCCCCAGCACCAGAATCAGCGAGACGATGATCAGGTTGCGCGAGTGGGCGAAATCGATCTTCGCCTCGGCCAGCGTCCGGATGCCCACGCTGGCGATCATGCCGAACAGCAGAATGCTCACGCCGCCCAGCACTCCCTGGGGCAGGCCCTGCAGCACCGCCGCGAGCTTGGGCGAGCAGCCGTACGCCATGGCGAACACGGCCCCGATCCTCAGGATGGCGGGGTCGTATACCCGGGTCAGGGCAAGCACGCCGGTGTTCTCGGCGTAGGTGGTGGCCGCGGGGCCGCCCAGCGCGGCGCTGCTCATGTTCGCCACGCCATCGGCGAACAGGGTGCGGCTCAGCCCTGGAGTCTTCAGGAAGTCCTGGCCCACGACCCGGCCGTTCACGATCACGTCGCCCACGTGCTCGATAAAGGTCACCACCGCCACGGGCGCGATGATTGCCACCGCCCGCCAGTCCAGCGCGGGGGCATGAAAGTCCGGCCAGCCCAGCAGCGGTGCGGCGCGGACAGCGTCGAGGGCGGCGGGAGTCACCTGTCCGGTCAGCAGCGCGATCAGGTAACCCACGACCACGCCGATCAGAATGGGCAGCATGCGGAAGAGGCCGCGGCCATACACGCTGGCGACCACCGCCGAGGCCAGGGTTGCCAGGGCCAGCCACCAGTTCGACTTGGCCTGATCCACTGCCACGCTGGACAGACCCAGGCCGATCACGATGATGACCGGCCCGGTGACCACTGCCGGAAAGACGCGCAGCAGCCGTCCGGTGCCGAACAGCTTGACCAGCGCGCTGAACAGCAGGTACATCAGGCCGGCGGCGATCAGTCCGCCCCCGGCGGCGGCGGGGCCGAATTCCTTGACCACCAGGGCGGTGGGAGCGATAAACGCAAAGCTCGATCCCAGGAAAATCGGGACGCGGCCCCCCGACAGCAGGTGGAAAATCAGGGTGGCGACGCCGGCCCCGAACAGCGCCACGCTGGGGGGCAGCCCCACGAGAATCGGAACGAGGATGGTCGAGCCGAACATGGCCACCGAGTGCTGGGCTCCCAGCACCAGCCGCCGGGCAGGAGACAGGGAAGAAGAGGGGGATGGTGGGGTGTATGTCATGCGTGCAGCCTCCAGAGCCGGCCCACCGGAGCCTCGTTCCCATCCGGGTCCGTCCTCCCGGTCTTCCGCAGCGCGTGCGTCATGGAAGACGAGGACCTCGGTACAGACAGGAAGGCCCAGGCAGACGAATTGTTCCGGGTACCCACGGTAGCGCACCCGGCTGGCCCCGAGCCGTCAGCGCCCGGCGGAATCCGTGGGTGTTTGCCGCCGCAGGGTGCAGCGGCCGAGCCGCAGTTCGGCACTCGCCTCGGCGCGCTCCTGTGGGGTCCGCGTCACGCTCGCGACCGCCAGGGCCGTCTCCAGCATGGAGGGCAGGGCATTCAGGGTGGTGACTGCCAGCACGCCGTCAAACACCTCTCCCTCCAGTGGACCGATGTAGGCGCAGGCGAGGGCCAGCCCGCCGCTCCGGGCATCGGCAAGGTCCAGCGCGATCAGCGAGGTGTGTTCCTGATCCAGCAGCAGCGTTCCCCGGTCTGCGGGGTAGGTGGCGGTGCCGTTGTGTAGCTGCGGCGCGCCTCCGTTCAGGCGCAGGGTGGTGAGAAACTGCTCGCCATCGGCACTGAGCGCCTCCAGTGTCCAGACCTGACCCGGCTGCAGGGGAGAGGCTGGGGGGGCGCTGGCCGCTGCTTGGAACCCTCCCATCCACGGGGCCAGGGCACAGGCGGTCAGGAGGGCCAAAGACAGGCGCATGCGGCAGCGTAGCGCGCCATACTGGGGGGCATGAATGCCAAGGGGGACTTGATCGCGCGGCTGCTGGCTCAGGGGCGGGGAACGCCTGTTTTCGAGGCCACCGTGTATGGCCCGCCGCACGAGCGGTCATTTCAGGTGCAGGTGCTCTCGGGTGGCCGGGTGCTGGGTGAGGGAGGCCAGGGCCGCAGCAAGCGCGAGGCCGAGCGGCTGGCCGCAGAATCGGCCTTGCAGGTGCTGGACGCCGAGGCAGGGGGGCGGACGGACCCAGAGGGTGCCGCTGAACCGCCTTCCGGGTCCGTGGAGCCGGACCGCTGGCCCATCTATTCCTCTGTGCTTCAGGCGGCGCTGGAGACGGCGCTGGAACTCGCCCCCGAGGACACCACGCTCGATGAGGTACGCCAGGACGCCGCGCGGCTCTACCGCGACCTGCTGGAAGAACTGGGTCACGGTCCGGAGCAGGCGTGAGCGCGACCGCCTGGCCGTGGCGCCCGTCGGGGGTGCTCTTTGATATGGACGGAGTTCTGACCGCCAACAACACCTTTCACCGCCAGGCGTGGCAGGAGGTGGCGGCCACGGTGCTCGGCCTGACCCTCACCGATCATGACCTCGATACCAAGGTGGACGGGGGACGCAATCCCGAGATCATCGAGCGTCTCACCGGCCGGTACCCGGACGCCGGGGTGCTGGAACGCTTTCACGAGGCCAAGGAGGGCCGTTACCGCGAGCTGGCCCACGGCGCGCTGCAGGAGGTTGCGGGCCTGAGTCCCTACCTGGATGCCCTGGAGGAGCGGGGAATTCCCTATGCCCTGGTTACCAGTGCCGACCGCACCAACGTCGAGTTCGGAATGCGGGCGCTGGGCCTGGGGCACCGCTTTGGTCCCCGCGTGCTGGGAGAGGACGTCACGCGGGGAAAACCCCACCCTGAGCCGTTTCTGCTTGGAGCGCAGCGGCTGGGTTTGGCAGCCACCGCGTGCCTGGCCCACGAGGACGCGGTGAACGGGGTGCGCAGCGCCTCGAGAGCAGGCTGCCGGGTCGTGGCCCTGACCACCACCGCAGTCGCCCAGGACCTGCAGGCGGCCGGAGCGGCGCTGACCGTACCGGATTTCACGGCCTGGCCGGACTGGCTGGAATAGCTGAGGTGAGGCAAACCGGATGAAAGGTGCCGATGCCGAGGACCGCGCGGCCCTCCACCTGCAGGCGTTGGGCCGTGAGGTGCTGGCGCGGAATTACCGCATTCCAGGCGGCGAGATTGACCTCGTCACCCGGGAAGCGGACGGCACCCTGGTGTTCACGGAGGTCCGTCAGCGGCGTACAGACCGCTATGGCAGCGCAGCCGAGAGCGTGACCCCCCGCAAGCTGGCCCTGATGCGGCGGGCCGTCCTGAGTTATCTCGCCCGTGAAGTGGGGCAGGAAGTGGGGTGCCGGCTGGAGGTGCTGACCATTGAGGGAGGGGCAAAAAGCGGGACGCTCACGCTGTTTTTCGTTGACTGAGGGTGGGTGGCCTGGGGTGGTGTGGCGGAGCCTCAAGCAACTTCAGGAGGACAGGGGTTGACAGTTTTGGGAAAGGCCTGTATCTTTTCTGAGCCTCAAGCGAGGCGCGGTGCATGACAACCGAGCGTGAAACGAGCGAGAGAGACGCAAAATATCTGCGGCCATCCCACGGGATGACCGCTTGAGAATGGA